>CAZVDE010000021.1:1381-5041 GCA_964626065.1 uncultured Clostridiaceae bacterium
CGGGTTCAAATACTGATCCCAAACAAGGCGGAAACTGGAATTGGATTTGCGTGCTTCATTGGAAGCCTTGAGCCAATAGGTGGGGATACCCGAGTAACCGCTGCTGCGCTGAATAGAGTAGGCAGAACTGATTTTGCCCGCCACCAGCTGTTCGAATTCATGGCCTCTTAAATACGTTTCTTTATCAACTATGGGCAGTTTGTGGAAATTGCGGGTAGAAAGAAAAAAAGGCACGTAACCTAAGTGTTCTTTCACCTTTTGCCTATAGGCCGGAATTGAGCGGACGGCCCGCATGTAGATTAAAGAAGCATGCAGCCTTCCCGCCCCCTCGATTAACCACGCCGGGGCATTGGCCGCAAAAAAAGCAATCACGAAATGGCGAGCATTATTAAACATTCTTCTCAACATGGTTTTCACCCTATTTTACATAATTAAAGCCATAAGTCCATTGGGTGAATTCCACACAAGTGCTCGGATTCCTCCGCAGTTTGCCCAGCGTTTTGTGCAATTCTTTTTAAAGTTGTGTTACTGTGACGAAATCATAACCTAATTCCCGCAGCCCGTCGATTAAATCGGGCAGCGCGGCCACCGTTTCTTGCCCGTTGCAGTGCATGAGTATAACAGCGTTGGGATGATGCAGCTCCAGAACCCGCTGTACGATCTCTTCCGGGGAGTTTCTGCTTTTGTCCCAATCAAAGGTGTCCAAAGACCAACGGACAATTTTCCAGCCGCTTTCCAGCAAGAAATGGATGGAATCCACCCGCAGAGAACCATAGGGGGGCCGCATTACGGTGGGATAAAACCCGGTAATGTTTTCCACTGCCCGGGAAGTAGGATCGAGTTCCAGCTCGATTATCTCTTCGTTCGTTAGCCCGGCAAGGTCGGTATGTGTTTGAGAATGGTTGGCGAGCAAATGGCCTTCGTTAAAAATGCGTTCAATTACGGAGGGAAAACGGGGTACCCGTTCTCCTACCACAAAAAAGGTTGCGCTGACCTTCTCTTCTGCGAGAATGTCCAAGATCTTGGCAGTATTTTTGGCATCAGGCCCATCATCGAAGGTAAGGGCAACTTTGTTTGCAGGCAGTTCACCTTCGGTGGGTGGAGCGGATTGGGGCCGAGGCGTTTTTTCACGCATTATGGGTTCTTCCATGGTATGAACGAATTGGTCGTTTTTCAACAGCTCATTTATGTAAAGCTGCGCCGCTTGACTGTTTGGGCCGATCGTCAATACGGTTAGCAGAACACAGCAGGCGGTGATCACAAACACCGTTCTAGTGTTATTCATCTCAATGCCCTCCCATTCACAACGTCACCTAGTTGAGCGAATTCTCGGTTGCACCGCGTTTCCCTGCTAAAGCAAGCCCAAATAGAAGAACGAAATCGAGATGTCCGCTTTTGCCTGCAGGGTTTGGCACTGCCTAGGGCGAAGTTTTCCGGACAGCTAACAAGATTCTAGTAAAGAGGGTAGATCTTTTGGCAGAAATTAAAAGCATCGGCGTCTTTTGCGGTTCCAGCCTCGGATGTGAGGCCGCATATACGGAACAGGCCCGCAAGCTGGGCGAAGCATTGGCCAGACAAAATATTTCCTTGGTTTTTGGGGGGAGCAATATCGGTTTGATGGGTGTTGTGGCTGGGGCGGTCATGGATAATTCAGGTTATGCCATCGGCGTTATTCCCCGGCTGATTCATGCCATGGTCAGCCACAGGCCTCTTTCGGAAGAATATATTGTGGAGGATATGCATGAACGCAAGGCGCTTATGTACAGCCTGGCGGATGCATTCATTATTCTCCCCGGGGGCCTGGGGACGATGGAAGAGTTCTTGGAGGCCTTTACCTGGAATCAATTGGGATATCATCTTAAACCCATTGGCATTTTGGATATCAATAATTTCTTCACACCACTGCTAAAATTCTTGCAACATATGGTTGCGCAGGGTTTTTGCAGGCAAGAACAGCTGGATACGTTGGTGATCGATACCCACCCCGGGCGTTTACTTGAAAAACTGGGCCGGGTCGAGCTCAAACCCACCCCTAAGCACTCTCGAAAGTAGCTTATTAAAGAACCCCCCGGCTGAAAACCGGGGGGGTTGCTTTTTTTTACTTGATTTCCCGGGCAAACTCCCGGCCGTATTCGTGACAGGCCCCCAGTGCGTCCTGATCGGGTACCCACAGGGTCCGGTGGCCTTCATTCACGACGGTAAAACCGGCTTCCCGCAGATCCTGGGTGAGCAGTTTCACCGCTTCGCCGCTCCAGCCGTAACTGCCGAAGGCGGCCGCTTTTTTATTCTTAAACTTCATCCCTTTTACCATCTCTAATAAGCCGGCCATTGCCGAAAGGTATCTGTTGTTGATCGTTGATGAGCCCACCAGAATTGCTTTGGATTTAAACACTTCCGTGATAATGTCGTTCTTATCATGCGTGGCCGCATTGAAAAGCTTAACCTTAACGTCCGGATCTTCCAAGCCGATCCCGGCGGCAACCGCTTCCGCCATAAGCCGCGTCGCATTCCACATGGTGTCGTAAATAATAGTAATTTGGTTTTCCCGGTAGTTGTCCGCCCACTGCAGGTATTGGTGGACAATCTGTAAGGGGTCATCCTTCCAAATTACCCCGTGGCTGGTGGCAATGAGTTCTATGGGCAGCTCCATGGCGATAAGTTCGTTAATTTTGCGGGTGACCAAAGCACTGAAGGGTGTCAGGATGTTGGCGTAATACTTAAGCGCTTCCGCCTGCAGCTCGCAGGGGTCCACCGTATCATTATAGAGTGTTTCGGTGGCATAATGCTGTCCGAATGCATCGTTGCTGAATAAAATGTTCTCACCTGTCATATAGGTGAACATTGAATCGGGCCAGTGCAGCATGGGCGCTTCCACAAAGACAAACTGGGATTCGCCCAAATCTAGGGTATCACCCGTTTTGACCGTGATTATATTCCAATCTTGGTGGAAGTGGCCCTGCAGGATTCTCTTGCCGTTGTTTGTACAGTAAATGGGGGTCTGGGGAATTTCCCTCATCAGTTCGGGCAGTGCCCCGCTGTGATCAATTTCACTGTGGTTCATAATGATATAATCGATCTCGTCGAGGTCAATCACCTTTTTTAGATTAGTAACGAACTCCTGATCATAAGGGGACCAAACGGTATCGATCAAAGCGATCTTTTCATCCCTCACTAAGTAGGAATTATAAGATGAACCTTTGCGGACGGAATATTCATGTCCGTGGAACAGCTCCAGTTCCCAATCTACTTTGCCAACCCAAGTAACTTTATCAGTAATTTTCTTAGCGGCGTTCACAACAGTGGTGTTCATGCAAACACTCCTTTTCTTGGCTTAGTAAAATAATACCAAAATCTCATCCGGAAGGCAAGGGTCGGAAGCCCGTGAACCTCGTTACAATCGCAGTTTAGCCCGATCCTGCCAGCCGTCTTGCGGGCCGAACCGAAAAAGGCTGATGCAGCGGCACCGGAAGGCGTAATTAGGTTTGAATTCGGCCGCCTCCGACCAAAACCGGTCGAACTGCTCAGGCCAAAGCCGCGTCGCTAAAGTAATGTGGGGCCGGTAAGGGCGCCTTTCGGGGGGTACCCCCGCGTGGCTTAACCCGTGGGCCAGTCTTTGCTGTGCGGCCTTAAAATCCGCCCCCAGCTCTACATTAACAAAAA
>CAZVDE010000021.1:5141-30270 GCA_964626065.1 uncultured Clostridiaceae bacterium
TACCCCTTTTCTTGGGTTGTGTTCCTCTTCCTTCTTCTTTAAACCAAAAGTTTCAATAAATTTAATGGCTAAACTGCCAAAAGAGGTATATACTAGCAATAGGAGTTCGAACGGTCGTCCGATTGAAAGGAGTGTGCCCATTGGAAAAAAATCAAGAAGAAAAGATCTTGAATGCGGCCTATGACTGCATAGCCGGGGATGGTTACGCTCAGGTTTCGCTGCGCCAAATTGCCAAGAAGGCCGGAGTGGCGGTGAGCCAAATCAGCTACCACTATCGGAATAAAGAAGGTTTGCTGTTGGCGGTGGTGGCCCGTACCGCAAAGAATTACCACGCATATCTGCAGGACTACCTGCGGCCTGATATGACCCCGCGGGAAAAAGGAGATACGTTTATCCGCCTCTACCAACGACTTCTGGAAGAGGATGTGCAACTGTTCAGAGTCCTATATGATATGGTGGGCCTTGCCCTATGGTCCGAGCCTTTTCGGCTGGAAGTAAGGGAAATATTCCGTGGCATTACGGAACAAATTACGGCGGAAGTTTTTACGGATGAACTCATGGCAGAACTGGGCTATGTTCACAACCCGGAGACATTAGCCAGTTTGTTTTTTGGCGGCCTGTTTGGCATCGCCCTACAGGCCCTGCTGGAGCCGGAAAACGAGGCGATTTCCGGCTCTTTAAGTGCCTTGGTTGTAGTTTTTAAATGAGGAAGAGGTGAGTTCAATTGGAACGTTGGATACAGACAGTACAGAAAAGGCCTTGGTTGATTATAGCGGTGGTGCTGGTCATTACGGCGGCATTGGGCAGTTTTTTGCCCCGCTTAGAGTTTGACGCCAGTATTGAGGCCATGATCCCCCAAGATGATCCCGTTTTAGCTGAATTAGAGAAAGCGGTAGAAGATTTCGGTTCGCAGGATTTGTTCTTCATTGCCCTGGAAAGCGATAATGTTTTCCAACCGGCGACGATGCGTAAAATAGCGGATATGACCGCTGCTTTAGAAAAGGTGCCCGGAGTTAAGGCGGTAGAAAACCCCTTCAATGTGCAGATGGTGGAAAGCAGCTATTTCGGCATTGAAATTGCCCCCATGGCTGACGAGGTACCCCGGACGGCACAGGAGATAGAGGCCTTTAAGGAGAGAATACTGGCCAGCCCCTATGCGGGCAGGCTCGTAACGGCTGATGGGCGTGGGGCCGCCCTACTTTTGGATTTAGAAAACAGGCAGAGCCAAAGAGAAGCATTGGTGAATGAAATCCAAAGCATAGTTGAGCACTACACCGGCCCGGAAGAAATTCATATTGTGGGCGATGCCTACCTTCTGCATTACACTGAACATGCCATGAAGCGCGATCTGCGCAATCTTGTTCCCTTTGTGGTCTTGGTTATCGCCGCCACCTTGTATTTTACTTTCCGTTCGTTTCTCGGGGTCTTGGTACCCATGCTTACGGTGGGTGCTGCCCTGACCTGGACGGTGGGGCTCATGACTTGGTGGGGGATTCCCGTTTCTATGATTACCATGGCCATGCCCGTAATTTTAGTGACTTTGGGCATTGCATCAAGCATTCACATTCTGAATAAATACTTGGAAAGCTTGGAGCGGGGTTTGGCCAAAGAAGCCGCGCTGCGCGAGACATTCGCCGCCATCACTTCGCCGGTTACAATGGCTGCTTTAACCACCGCGGCCGCATTCGGTTCGCTCATAACGGCCTTTGTGCATCCTATTCGCGAATTCGGTGTCCTAACGGGGTTAGGCGTAATGATTGCCATGGCGCTTTCCTTAAGCCTGATTCCCGCTTTACTTGTTTTGTGGAAAGAACCCCCCGTGAGGAAGGAAAGAAAAGGCGGGGGAACGCTGACGCGGTTTTTGACCACCTTGACACAGTGGACGATCAGTCATGCGGGCAAGATTACCGCGGGTGCCCTGATCCTCGTTGTAATCTTCGGATTTGGGGCATCACGCATGACTCTGGAAAGCAACATTGTCAACTACTTTAGCGAGAAAAGCCCAATCAAACGGGGCACCATGGTTATTGAGGAAGTTTTCGGCGGCAGTATGCAGATTTCCGTTGTGGTGGATACCGGGGTTGAAGACGGTTTTAAAGATCCGGCTATGTTAGAAGAGCTGATTGTAATTCAAGATTATCTGAATTCTTGGGATACAATCAATCATGCCGCCTCTTTAGCCGACGTGGTGCGCGAGTTGAACCAAGCCCTTTGGGACGGAGATCCGGAATTTTATGCGATACCCGACACCAGAGAAGGGGTTGCCCAGCAGCTTTTGCTGTTTACCATGCAGGGTGGAGGCGGACTTGACGCTCTTGTAAGCTACGATTACAGTAGGGCACTGGTCACTGCCCAGATGAAAACACTGGACGCTCAGATGCTGGGTAAAACCATCGCTGATGTGGAAGAACACTTAAATGAATTGTATGGCGGCCGATCAGATGTACAAGTGAAACTAGTGGGGACGCCCAAGGTGATGATGCGCTTGATGAACCGCTATGTGCATACCCAAATTTCCAGCCTGATCACATCCAGCATTGCGGTGGGAATCATTGTTGCTTTACTGATGAAATCGCTGCTTTTAGGCGTTCTCAGTCTGGTGCCTCTGTTTTTCACCGTCCTGATTAATTTCGGCTTGATGGGTTTTGCCGGCCTGCCTCTAGATGCGGTCACAAGCATCATTGCCAGCCTGGTAATTGGCATCGGTGTGGATTATGCAATCCATTATATCAGCCGCTACCGCTTGGAATTAGCCCAAGGCCATGATCAAGCGCAGGCTTTGTTGAATACGGGTGCTTCGGCGGGTAGGGGGATCTTTTACAACGCTCTCGCCTTAATCATTGGCTTTATGGTGCTTGTCTTCTCGCACTTTAGGGCGATTTCGGTCTTTGGGTTTTTGATTTCGGTGACGATGGTAGTCAGCTCTTTCGCGGCCCTACTTGTCATTCCCCTACTGCTTCAATATTTTGCTCACAAAAAAGTGAAAGTGGAAAGGAGTCTCTAAATGAAAAAAACGATAGTGATTATGCTGAGTCTCATCGTGCTGCTCGGAGGTTTCGCCTGCGCGGCCGAACTTAGCGGGCAGGAGATTCTCGATGATTTGGGTTTCAGTACCATTCTCAGCGGGTCCGGCGTTGCCGAATTGAACCTAATTACTGAAAACGCCAGGGGCCAGCAGAGAAAATTCTCGGTCAAAGTCTATCTAAAAAGTGATGATGCGGGCGATCGCCAGTTTCTGGAATATCTGAGCCCGGCGGATGTAAGGGGTACCAAGTTCCTCTCGCTTAATCTCGAGGGCCAAGAAGATCAGATGTGGCTGTATATGCCGGCAATGGGCCGGGAAAGGCGCATTGCGGCCCACATGACCGGTGATTCGTTTATGGGTACCGATTTCACCTATGATGAAATCGGCGGCAATTTTGCTAAAGAGGGGCAGTATTCCGCGGTCCGCCTTGAGGATCAAACGGAAGACGGCGTCAAGTGCTATGTCCTGGATATGACCGCACTTGAGGCGGATGCTCTTTACGAGAAGGTCGAAATGTGGGTTTGGCAGGATGAGATGGTCCCGGTGAAGGTGCAGTTTATGGATGCTGGGGGTACTCTAAAGAAGACGCTCACCTTAGATAATTTCAAAACGGTCTCCAAGGAATTGATCCCCCATGATGTGATCATGGCTGACAATGTGAAGGGGACCCGCACAATTCTGGAGATTATAGAGGTCAGCGAAGAAGATGTAGATGATGATGTCTTCACAGTGCGCTATCTGCGCCGCTAAAACTAAATTTTACAGAAAGGCGGTATAGTATGAAACGATTGAGCAAAAATTTATTGGTTGTTTTGCTGATTATGACCTTTGCCCTACCTGCCCTGGCTTTTGCACCTCAGGGCGAGCTCAATGCGGGCCTGGGCTTTGAGTGGGACAGCGATGAGAAAAAGGTGGAGCATTCTTCTACCTTGACCGGATTCCGCCTTGTTTTGGAAGACGATGTGGATTTAGCCGGCAAACTCCATTTTTCCTTTAAGGGCTGGCGGGACTGGAAAAGCAAGGAAGGCAAACTTAGCCTTGATCAGTTCTGGTTCGGCGGATATGCAGGGGATGTGGACTACACCTTAGGCCGCCAAGTGATCAGCTGGGGCACGGCGGATGGCTTCAACCCTACCAACTATTTCAGCAGGATGGACATGAATGCCCTGTTCAGCGGTGATTTGACAAGTGAGCCCACCTGGGCGGGCCAAGCCAGCTACTATGGTTCCAATTGGTCTTTAACGGGCGTTGTGCTGCCTTATTTTGAAGCGCAAAAAATTGATGCTGAAATGGAAAAAATGATGCCTGAATTCCCCGAGATACCTTTTCCGATAGACTTACCTTCTTCCGAAGAAGCGCTGGAGGCGATTAAAAAGGTCAAGAAGCCTAAGGCATTCGGGAAAAATACCCAATGGGCGTTAAGAGCAGAAACCCAACTGGCCGGTTTCGATGTCCAGGCCAGCTACTTCTCGGGCTTTGAACCTCTGCCTGGTTTGGAAATGCAAATGCAAATGGTGGATCTACCTATTGGATTAATACCTGTCCCCACCGGCTTCGCGGGCGAATACCGCAGACAGCACTTTGTGGGATTAGCCACAAGCGGCACTATTGGCGATGTTGGGGTTTGGGCTGAGCTAGCCTATGGGGGGCCGGAGCCTTTTGAAGATGATCCTTTGAAGATTCCCCTTTCCATTAACGAGAAATACCTCCAGGCTGTTGTGGGCGCAGACTACACCTTTGATGTGGGAAATGGGCTGTTAGTCCAAGGCCAATATATTTATCGCGGTCAGGGCTCTCTATTTATGCCCTATATCATTCCGGTAATTGCTATGCCGCCGGAGCCGGGCGAGGTAAAACCCGCACATTATCTGTACGGCCGTTTTGGTTACGATTTCAATCAGGACAGCTCCGTTGATTTAGTGCTGCTGCACGGGTTTGAAGAAAAGGGCGGTTTAATCAGGCCCGCCTATACCTATCGGTTCCCCAATGCGGTACAGTTGGAGTTGAGTTTAGTTAAGACTTATGGCAAGGAAGATGGCGTGCTTGCCTCTATCCCCCTCACAGGCAGGTTTGGCGTCAGTTATAAATTCTAAAACAGCAAGGCAAAGGCCCCGGGTTTCCGGGGCCTTTGTATTTGGTGCGAATTAAAACTTAATGCTTTTTAAACCGAAGCGCCAGGTGGCCTTAGCTGCACTATCCACCTCGATACCCAGTGAAATATCGCTGGGATACAAGCCAAAGAGCCTTAATTCGCCGCCTACCCCGATGCGGAACGTGGGTTTGACATCCAGTTTGGTAACAGGGGATTCCATCGTAACGCTCGTAACCACGTAAGGCCTGCTCGTAACCATGCCGATCGGAAAAGAGCGTTCGCCCCAGGGGAAAATTTGGATTTGGGGGGCCATCGCCACCAAGAGGTTTTCTTGAATGGGGCTATCCTGATCTTTTTCACGCAGCCCCGTTACTTTCAGGGAAAGGCCGCCAACCGTGCGCGGAAAACGCAAGAGAGATGGGCTGCTGGCAGATACTTGCCATGCTTTGGCCCCCTGCGATACATAAGTTGCCTTAAGTTCGAGCCAGCGGGATTTTGGCCCTGCCAAATAGGCTCCAAAGGTGGGTTTTTCCCGATTGGGGCTTTTACGAATGTAGAGGTCCACTTCGCCAAGGCTGGGCTTGGCCCAGTCCACAAACGCCTCGTGGCCGCCTTCATCGGGGTTAAATCCGTAGCGGTAGCCAACCCCGAACCAGCCCAAAGATCCGTGGGTAAATTTAAACCCGAGCTGCGGGAAACTGTAATCGTTGTCAAAACCCAGTTCGGGCAGAAGTGTAAATCTTTTAGGCAGGTCGCGCACGCTTTTTTCGGCGGTGCGCAAGATCTGCTTTAATTCCGCTTTTGTAATGCCCCGCTGTTGGTAGGGGATGAAGCGGAAGGTGGGGTCTTTGTTTAAAATTGCCGCTTTGATCGGCTCTATGTACTCTAATCCCGCCTTATACCCTTGGGCAATGAAATAATCCGCCCGCTGATAGTCGTAGGAGGAATCCAAGCCCACCGCGGGCTCTATTAAAATGTCGGCCAGAGCGGTATTCATTTCAGTGTAACCTTCAATTAGGGCAGTAAGAGACATGCGCAGATTATTGATGATCCGCCCGAAGTTAGGGTCCTGGTGATCATTGGTAATTGATACCGCTATGATTACGTCCGCATCCAAATCCGCGGCAACATTGGCGGGAACCTGGTTTTTAAGCCCGCCGTCAACATAATATTCGCCGTCAATCAAAACAGGGGGAAACATGCCCGGAATAGACATGCTGGCCAAAATTCCGGTGCTGACTCTGCCTTCGTTGAGTGCTAGTTCTTTGCCTGTACCCAGATTAACAATGACGGAGTAAAAGTCGATGGGCAGCTCGGCAAATTCTTTTCCATCTAACAGAATATCAAGAAAATGCAGTAGGCCCGCGGTGTCCACAACACCGCCCCTGAGCGGGACGGAAATATCGAGCAGAGCGGTCGTATCCGCGGCTGTAACAATATCGGTCAGGTTTTCCACCGAATAGCCGGCCGAATATAAGCCGGCAATAATGCTGCCCATACTGGTGCCTACGATCAAATCTATCGGGATGCCGTTTTCCTCTAACGCCTTTATTAAACCAATGTGGCTGAATCCCCTAGCAGAGCCACCGCCCAGGACGAGCGCAATCTGCGGAGTATCGTTGGCCGCAGCGGCGGTTGTAACGGCTAAAATCAAAGCTAAAATCGCTGCGCAGCGCCAAAGTTTCAACCTTTTCATGTTCCTCCTCCTCTTTATACACTCCGTAACGGCACCTGCCTATCTAGGTGTAGGCCCGGAATATTCTTTATTACATGAATTTTCCTTTCCGGGCGCTAAATTCCTGCCGTGGTAACGGCGAGCGGAAAATTAAATGCAGGGAATTAGCGAAAAAGAACGAAATACTAAAGAAAGAAGTGGCGAAAGGGGAAAACCCTTGAATATACTTGCCCAAAAACTTAAAGACGTATCATTGTCTGTTCTACCCATTACTCTTTTAGTGCTGCTGCTTCATTTCACGATAGTCCCGGTGGAATCAGCTGCGCTGCTGCGGTTTTTGCTTGGGGCAGTTTCGGTCGTATTGGGTTTGGGCATTTTTCTGTTTGGCGCGCAGATTGGAATTACCCCCTTGGGTACCTTGATCGGTGAAACTATTGCTAAGACAAACAAAGTGTGGATCGTGAGTGCTCTCGGGTTTTTGATGGGCTTTTTGATAACCATTGCCGAACCCGATCTGCAAATTTTGGCGCAGCAGGTTAAGGAGGCCTCGGGCGGGGTTGTGCCCGGGGTGTTGATTCTCGTGGTGGTCTCGATTGGGGTGGGAATTATGGTCAGTATCGGCCTTTTGCGGATTCTCTTCGAATACCCCCTCAACAGAGTTTTCACCTTCGCTTATTTGTTAATCTTCTTTCTTGGTCTTAAGACATCTGCTGAATTTTTGGCTATTTCGGTTGATGCTTCCGGAGCTACCACGGGTGCTATGACCACGCCTTTTATACTGGCGATTGGCTATGGGGTCTCGCGGCTTAAGGGCGGAGCCAAAGCAGATGAGGATAGCTTTGGCCTGGTTGGCTTAGCATCTGCCGGGCCAATTTTTGCGATCATGATTACCAGCATCATCAAAGGGCTGGCTAAAATTCAAGGCGATATTGAACCCTTTGTCACCCATAAGGGGGTGTTCGGCCCCTATTTGAAGGCCTTCCCCGCCTTTTTACGGGACTCGCTGCTGACACTTTTTCCCCTTTTTTTACTCTTCGTTATTTTCGATCAACTCCGCTTCAAACTGCATAAGCGCACAAGAAACTCGATTTTGAAGGGCCTTTTTTATACTTTTTTGGGCCTTACCTTGTTTTTAGTGGGTGTTAACGCCGGTTTTATGGAAGTGGGCAGGGCCATGGGCGAGGGAATAGCTAATTATCATCCTTTGCTGCTGCCCTTAGTTGGTTTTTTCCTGGGGATGGTGGTGGTCTTGGCCGAGCCGGCTGTCTATGTCTTAACTGAGCAGGTCGAGGAGGTCACGGCGGGGCACATCAAAAGAAAAACAATCATGCTGGTGTTATCGGTGGGGATTGCCTGCGCCGTATCCCTGTCCATGGTCAGAATCTTATGCGCGGGCTTGAAATTGTGGCATTTTTTGCTGCCGGGATTTGCACTGGCGGCTTTTTTGTCTTATAGAGTACCGCCAATCTTCGTGGGTATCGCTTATGATTCGGGCGGGGTGGCCTCAGGGCCCATGACCGCAACTTTTGTTTTGGCTTTTGCCCAGGGTGCGGCGCATACAATTCCGGTGGCTGATGTGATGAGTGAGGGTTTTGGCGTTATTGCCATGGTAGCCATGACTCCGCTGGTTGCCATTCAGCTTCTGGGCGTTGTGTTTCGGCGTAAGGAAGAAAAGCAACAGGCCTTATTAATGCAAAAAGAGCATTCGCAAGGGCTTGTCGAAGGGTGTGAATAAGGTGGTTTTGGTCTGCTGTATTCTCGACTTTGGCCAGGGCAGTAAAGCGCTTCAAGCCGCACAAAACGCGGGGGCTTTGGGGCAAACGATCATTTTAGGCAGAGGAACGGTGCAGGATCGCCTGCTGAAATTTTTGGGCGCCTACGAAGTGCGCAAAGAAATATTGGTGGCGGCAGTGGCATCTCGGGATCTGGAAGAAAACCTTTATGGCCGCCTCGATGAAAAATTCAACTTGCATAAACCCCAAACCGGGATTGCTTTTTCCCTGCCCTTAGGACAGCTGGCTGCAATCGATGGCCGACAAGTTGAATTTATGCGGGGTGCGAAAGGTGGTAGGCAGATGCTTTATGAAGCGATATTTGTGATTGTCAACAAGGGTCTCTCCGTCGAGGTTCTAGAAGCGGCCCAAGGGGCCGGCTCCACCGGAGGCACTGTAATTCACGGTAGGGGTTCCGGCACGGAGGAGAAGGCTAAACTGTTTAATATTGCGATCGAACCCGAAAAAGACATAGTGCTGATTCTGTCGAAACGGGAAAAGACGGAAGATATAACCGGGGCGATTGAAAAGAGGCTGCGGATTACGGAGCCGGGTGCGGGCATCATTTTCGTGCTTGGTGTTTCCCGCACGTTAGGTTTGTACGAAGGGGCAGAGGAAGTGAAAGGCAAAGAAAGCGATTAACCCGCAGAAAAGAGCGTAGGGTACAAAAAGGTGCCGGGAGTCCCTTTCCGACACCTTCCTTATAGATTGATCTAGGCCAAGGCTGTGGCTAAGCGTGCCATCGCTTCTTCGAGAACAGCGCGCGGGCAGCCAATGTTCATCCTTTGGAAACCGTAACCGGAAGGGCCGAAGACGATGCCGTCGTTAAAGGCGATTCTTGCTTTCTGCACAAAGAAATGGTTGAGTTCTTCCGGGGCAATTTCCAGGCCGCGGCAATCCAACCACAAGACAAAAGTGCCTTCCGGTTTGATTACTTTGATCTTATTTGTGATTCTAGGAAGTTCGGCCGCCACGAACTGCGCGTTTTCCCGCAGATAAACAAGCAGCTCATCAAGCCATTGGCCCCCGCAGCGGTAAGCGGCATCGCTGGCCACCAACCCAAACAGGTTAACGTGGGTTAGGCTGATTTGCTGCAGTTGTCGGCAAAATGCTTCCCTAAGGCCGGCGTTGGGGATAATAATGTTAGAAAGATATAAACCGGCAATATTAAAGGTCTTGCTCGGGGCCATAAAAGTGAGTGTGCGTTCGGACATCTCGGGCGAAATACTTGCTAAGGGCCTGTGGCGATTGCCGGGAAAGGCCAGATCCGCCCAAATTTCGTCCGACAGAACGATTGCATCGTAGCGGACAATCAATTCTTGCAGCTTGAATAGTTCTGCTTCGGTCCAGACCCTGCCCACCGGGTTGTGTGGGCTGCAGAGGATCATCAACTTTGCGCCGGAGCGGAAGTGTTGTTCTAAATTTTCATAGTCCATCGTGAATTTGCCCTGCTCAAACTTAAGCGGGTTTTCCACCACTCGGCGCTTATTATCTTCAATTACCCGATAGAAGGGTGGATAGACGGGGGGCTGGATAACAA
This sequence comes from uncultured Clostridiaceae bacterium, assembly GCA_964626065.1. GTDB lineage: Bacteria > Bacillota > Limnochordia > Darwinibacteriales > Darwinibacteriaceae > UBA3910. Next base: position 15,246 of record CAZVDE010000021.1, read on the forward strand.
TCCGATCTTCCGGTTCGGTTAGGGCCGCTACCGCTAAAGCCAGCCCGGGAACTACCCCGGGGCTGTGGGTGAGCCACTCGGATTTTACGTCCCACTGATGCCGGTCCTTCAGCCATCTAAGGATCACGTCCACGTAATCTGCCGGCCGATTTACGTAGCCGTAGATTCCGTGTGCGGCCCTTTCCGTGACAGCCTGCACAACCTGTGGCGGCGGCCGAAAGTCCATATCCGCGATCCACATAGGAAGTAAATCATCTTCACCAAAAAGTTCCAGCACCCCATCCCATTTGCGGGATTGGGTGTTGCGCCGATCAATGAGCTGATCGAATTGACACCCCATGATTTTTATACCTCCCTGGCAACTCCTGTTTTACGAGCAGTATCCGCAACCGCTTGCGCCACCGCTTCAGCCACCCGAGGATCAAAAGGCGAGGGAATAATGCATTCGGCATTCGGTTCTTCCACTAAACCGGCAATGGCGTAAGCTGCCGCAAGTTTCATTTCGTCATTAATATCGCTGGCATGCACATCCAAGGCACCCCTGAAAATACCGGGGAAGCCCAGTACATTATTGATCTGATTGGGAAAATCGGATCGTCCGGTGGCGATTACAGCTGCTCCCGCCGCTATAGCGAGTTCGGGGGCAATCTCGGGCTCGGGGTTGGCCAGAGCCATAATAATGGGCTGCTCATTCATACCCTTAATCATTTCACCGGTTAGGATGTTGGCGCCCGAGACGCCGATGAAAACATCCGCACCCACTAAGGCTTCCGTCAGATTCTGTTGAATCCCCGCGGGATTGGTCTGCTGCGCTATTTCTTCTTGGATGGCATTGTTGCTTAAACTGCCGGGGGTAAGGCGTCCCTGCCTGCCGCAGGCGCGAATTTCTTTGTAGCCGTCGTGGATTAAAAGGCGGGTAATGGCACCGCCTGCCGCGCCGATTCCGTTGACTACGATGACGCAATCTTTGCCTTTGTCAACCACTCGCAGCGCGTTGATCAGCCCGGCCAAGGTGACAACTGCCGTACCGTGCTGGTCGTCGTGGAAAATGAACATGCTTGTTTCCGCTTTCAAGCGGTCCTCAATTTCAAAGCAGCGGGGTGATGAAATATCTTCCAGATTAATGCCCGCTACAGTGGGCTCCAGATTCTTGACGAATTGGACAATTTCGTCAACATCCTGGGTGTTGATGCAAAGGGGGATAGCATCAACGTTGCCAAATTCCTTGAAAAGCACCGCTTTGCCCTCCATGACGGGCAGGGCCGCGGCTGCGCCGATGTTGCCCAATCCCAAAACAGCGGAACCATCCGACACAATTGCAATAGTATTGCTTTTCCAAGTATAATTCCAAACATTGTCAGGGTTCTTCGCTATTTCTCGACATGGTTCGGCCACCCCCGGGGAATAGGCCAGGCTCAGATCAGCGGCGTTCTTGACAGATGCCTTGCTGAAGATACCCACTTTGCCCTTCCACTGCCTGTGCAGTTCCAAGGCTTGTTCGTATACATTCATCCATACTCCTCCTACTACCGTTATAGTATTGAAAAGATAGTGCGCTGGGCGCAATTGCCCATCAATAACTACCTTCAACAATGACGGTAGTTCTCCTATTTAATTATTTGTGTTGTTTTAGTCAATTTAATGCTAAGTGGAGGAGTTGGTATTTTTGCCATTGATACCGGTTTTATTAGGCCTCGCGTCCGGACACAAAATCCTTCGTGGGTCGGGTGTTGGGGTGTAGCGCTGCTCTGACTTCCGGCTGGCTGTTAAGCAATTCGTTAAGATAATTTTCCGCTTGGCGCAATTGATCGGTATTCGGCCAACGATCGCCGTAAAGGATTTGGTCGCGCAGATCTTGTACACGGATTAGCTTTTCAATTTCGGAAAATTGTGGTCCCGCATGCTGACCGCCATTCATCGAAACGCTATTTAAAAGCTGTCCTACCGTCTTTTCCGCCGCAACCCAGCGGTGCATAAACCGGCCTATTTCGTTTTTTTGCGAAAAATAAGAGCGGGTTTCGTGCGGGGCCCCCAGGGGATCGATGCGGCCCACGCTGATCCGCGCTTCATTGTACAATTTGTAGAAATCGGGGTTGCCTTTTAAAATCCAGTCCGTGATCTGCTGGGTCAGGGGCCGGGTTTTCGGGCCTAAGTCACAGCGGGCCAAAATCGGTTCTAGATGTGGCACTGAATGCAGGTTAGCGGCTTGCAAGAATTGGAACAGAATATCGGTGCGTCCTATCTCTTGTTCCAAATGATCCTTGGGGCAGGCCAGGCGCACATAATCGTAGAGAAAAGATGATAATTCATAGTGGTTGGCGAACGGTTTTAATTCGAAGTTGAGTCTCCTTTTAACCGCTCTCTGCAGGCGTTCCAAGGCGATTTCGCCGGCGTGCATCAGTCCATTGAGTTCGTCAAGTATCGCGTATTCGTCCTGGGATAGCTTGCTGGAAGTTGATGATTTATAAACCAGATCGTGCTCCACTTCGGCCCAGGCATGCATCAGCACGGAGCCCACTTGCAGTTCGATAATGCGTTCTGTCAATTCGTCGTCGGTGTTTTCCAAACTGTCACCCTTGAGGCGCAGCCGGTAATGGCGGGCCGCGTACCCAGAAAAGCGTTGGGGATACGCAACGCGGTGGCTGGAATGCTCAGGAAAATCTTTAACCTGTTCTACCGCGAAGTGGGCGTGGATAAAAGAATCCACCTCCTCTTGATCTCCCGGGAAAAAGAGGGCGATACGCACGCCCGCTAGGTCAACAATATCATCGTAAACATCGGAGATAGTGCTGTACGACTTCTCCTTCGCTCGGCTTCGGGCTTTGCTCAGCAGGCTGTCCAGCCTTTTGGCCCGGTAAGTAACCAAAGCCCTTATACCCCTTTGTTTCAACTCCCTTTCGCATTGGTAAGCACAGATCTGCGCCAATTTCTCGTAACGATCCACCTGATGTTTGTAATCTTCGATAAACTCGTTGATTAAAGACATAGGATTCTCCTATCTTCTCGGTTTTGTCCTTTCTATCATAGATTTCGCAAGCAGCGTCTAACGTTTAGGGTAGGGAACGGTTTCACTAAACAGCATATGCATCTAGTGTGCAAGGGGGCAAAATACCGCAGAACAAAATAAGCTGCCGATGCAAACTTCTCCGCAGAGGCCGCGGTTCCTTCCTTTGTTAAGGATAAATTACCTTTGGCCCCAATATGCGGAGGGGTTGTTAAAATTGGGACTTCCAGGGTTTGGCTGCCCAAGATGGGAGCGCAAACCAGAGCAGGTAGGAGAGGAACATGGGAAAGGGGAAAAACCAGCTTGCATAGTGGAAGAGCCCCGCGTGTTTCACAAGTTGGCTGAAGGCGGTGGCCAGCACGGCCCAGCTGAAATAGTAGGCATAGCCCAAGAAGGGGGATCCCTGCGGCCAAAAATAGAGGTAAAAGACAATGATCAATACCCAGGCCAGGGCGGAAAAGAAAGGATGCCCGGCGCATTCAAAGACGCCCAAGTGCTGGAAATGGATTATCTTCAAAAGGTCCTGGAAAATCCACACGTACAGCGTCTCAAGCAGCCCTCCGAAGACAATTCCGTAGGGAATGAGGACTCGCAGCGTTCTTCTGGGCACGGTCAGCAGGATGAATGTGACCAAAACGAGGATCAAAGACGGATAGAATAGGTTTTGAAGTGTAAACACAAGATCGCCTCCTGTTGAAAACTTCAGTTATAGCATGACAAAAGGGACGATTTTTAATTCTAGCGCCTCTTTTGTTTGTGGTATACTAGGTATGCACTTCAGAATGAAATGGGAGTTGTATGCCTAATGGGAGCATTAATGGCGGATAGAATTAGAAATGTGGCGATTATAGCCCACGTAGATCACGGCAAAACGACGCTGGTCGATGCTGTTTTAAAGCAGACGGGTGTTTTCCGCGCCCACCAAAAGGTGGAGGACCGAGTGTTGGATTCTAATGTTTTGGAGCGCGAACGGGGCATAACGATCCTGGCCAAAAACGTCTCTGTGCGTTTTAAAGGATTTAAGATCAACCTGGTGGATACCCCCGGCCACGCCGATTTTGGCGGGGAGGTGGAACGGATTCTAAGCATGGTGGACGGGGCTTTATTGGTAGTTGATGCGGTTGAGGGACCCATGCCCCAAACCCGTTTTGTGTTAGACAAGGCTTTGAATAAGGGTTTAGCGCCCATCGTGGTCGTCAATAAAGTGGACCGGCCCGCGGCTGATCCGTCCCGGGTAGTAGACGCTGTCTTCGATCTGTTTGTTGATTTGGGCGCCTCCGAACAACAGCTGGATTTTCCGGTAGTATATGCCTCCGGGCTTTTAGGGGCGGCCGGCTGGGATCAGTCTGTTTTGGGGGGCGAAAAGGCGGATGTTGTGCCGCTGCTGCAGGCGGTGGTGGATTATGTTCCCGCTCCGGATGTGGAAGCGGGACAGCCCCTGCGTATGCTGATCAGCAATTTGGAGTACGATGATTATGTGGGTCGTATCGCTTTAGGCAGGTTAAAAAGCGGACAGCTGAAAACGGGGCAGGAAATTCTTTTGACCCACAGTGCTAAAACATCCGTTAAACGGGCTAAGGTGGCCCAAGTGTACAGTTTTGAAGGCCTAGAAATGGTTTCTGCGACCAGTGTTTCAGCCGGGGATATTGCCGCTTTTAGCGGCGTTGAGGAGATAGAGATCGGGGAGACGGTAAATGAAGCGGATCACCCCCTTCCCCTGCCCGCGATAGCTGTTGATCAACCCACTTTGACTATGGTTTTTAGGGTCAATGACGGACCTTTTGCGGGCACTGAGGGTGAATTTGTAACCTCCCGGCAGCTGAGGGATCGTTTGTTTCGGGAAGCGCGCATCAATTTGGCGCTGCACGTGGAGGAGACCGATTCTCCGGACCGCTTTCAAGTTGCGGGCCGCGGTGAGCTGCATCTAAGTGTTCTCATTGAGACCATGCGCCGGGAAGGATATACCTTTTGCGTTACCAAGCCCAAGGCGGTTTTACAGCATACTGAAGCGGGTCTTTTGGAGCCTTACGAGCGTCTGCATGTGGATGTCCCCCAAGATTTTATGGGCCCTGTGATGGAACTGGTGGGGCATAGGCGGGGGGAATTACAGGGGCTCAAACATGGAGATGGGGGCCGGGTGCGCATTGAATTTCTTATTCCCGCCCGGGGTCTCATCGGCTTCGCGGGACCGTTTTTAACGGAAACAAGAGGCCATGGAATAATGCATTTTGCTTTTGATCGCTACCGGCGGTGGGCCGGAGCAATCAGCGCCCGGCAGACAGGCAGCCTGGTGGCTTGGGAAAGGGGCACCGCCACCGCCCATGCCCTGGAGGGGGCGGAAGAGCGGGGAGTCTTATTTATTGGGCCCGGGACAGAAGTTTATGAAGGGATGATTGTGGGCGAACACAACCGGGCGGGGGATTTGGAAATCAATGTGGCGCGCAAAAAACAGATGAGCAATATTAGGGCCGCCGGCTCCGATGATCTAATTAAGCTTAACGCGCCGCGTCAGCTCAGCCTGGAGCAGTATCTGGCCTATCTGGCGGATGATGAATGTTTAGAAGTGACGCCTGCCGCACTTCGCCTGCGCAAACTGGTGTTGAACAGGCAGGAGCGTGAAAGGCAGAAAAAGAAAAAATAAAGACAGGACTCTTTCTTTGTGCTCAGAATTAGATTAGTGAGGTGATCGTTATGTTTAGGTTTGTGACCAAGGAAGTCTGGGTGGGCAGCCGCGTGATGCAGTTTAAAATGGTGGATCATCCCGGAGCGGCCGCGGCGCTTGTTGTGAAGGATGGCCTTGTTTTATTGGTTGAACAGTACAGGCCCGCCGCGGGGCGCAATATGCTGGAGCTGCCCGCGGGGACAATCGATTTGAACGAGTCGCCCCTGCACTGCGCTCAGCGAGAGTTGAAGGAAGAGACGGGTTATTCGGCGGATCATTGGGAGCCAATGGGGCACCTTTACCCCACTCCGGGTTATACCAACGAAATACTGCATTTGTTTTTAGCCAGCGGCCTATCTAAGGGGGAACAGGATCTGCCTGTGGAAGAAGAAGATATTAGAGTGCGCTGGATACCCCTTGTTGAGGTGGAAGAGATGATCGATAACGGCACTATTAATGATGCGAAAACGATCATTGCCTTGTTTAAGTTTGTTCGCCAAAACCGCAGCGGCTATCTTTAGTCGTCCCCCGGAGCGCGCTCCGGTTCAATGTGGATATCAACATGGCTTACTGTGGTTAATTCTCGTTTGATCTTCGTTTCAATCTTGTGAAAAAGGGCATGGCTTTCCACCACGGTCAGCTCGGGGGGTACCGTCATGGTGAAATCCACATGGTGTTCAGCGCCATGCTTGTGAACCTTGAGGTCGCAGAGTGAACACACTTTGCCCACCTCGAGCACTATTTTTTCTATTTTATTCCTTGTTTCCGTATCCACCTGGGCGTCCATCAGTTCATCAATTAATGTAAAGACCATATCCCAGCCTACTTTGATCAATATTGCCGCCACAACCACAGCCATGAGGGGATCGAAGATGGGGTACCCGTGGCGGGCGGCAAAGACCCCTAGGACGGCCGCAATGGAAGAAATGGCGTCTGAACGATGATGCCAGGCGTCCGCTTTAAGGGCGGTACTGTCCAGTTTGTCAGCTGTGCTAATTGTATAGCGGTACATAATTTCTTTGCTGACAACGCTAAACAGCGAAATCCACAGGGCGCCGGCGCCCGGGATGTTGTAGCGGCCCAGCCAAATAGCTTTCAATGCAGAATAGCCAAAATTGACGCCAATCAAAATGAGCATGAGGGCGATGATTTTGGCTACTATAGTTTCCGCCCGGCTGTGCCCATAGGGGTGTTTTTCGTCGGGCGGCTGTCGGGCGATATAAAGGCCGAAAATTACGAGGATGGTAGAAAGGGCATCGGAGGCGGAATGGGCTGCATCGGACAATACGACCAGGCTGCCTGTGGCCATTCCCACAAACACCTTGAGGGCGGTCAGGGCCAAGTTGCCGGCCAGGGTGATCCAAGATACCCTGGAGGCCGTCTTATTTCTATCCATGGGCAGTGCCCCCTTTTTTTAACTCGGCCACAAAAGCCGCAGAATCATCTGTTGAGCGACATTGGCTTGGGCAATCATGGCTAAGGCGGCCTGCATGCGGATTTGGGCTTGGACCATGTTTAACACTTCTTGGGCGATGTCCGCATCTCGTATGCGTGATTCAGCCGCGGTAAGATTGAGCGCCGTATTTTCCAGATTATTGATAGTATGCTCTAAACGCCTGGTTTTTGCGCCGATGTAAGCCCGCTGTGATGCCACCTGATTTATGGCCTGATCAACAAGGCCTATGGCCCGATCGGCATCCTCTTGGCTCGAGACCGAGACAATAACGCCCTCTTCGTCACGCAGTCCTAAGGCTCCTGCCCGCATGTCGTCCAAATCCAGCTCGGTATACTGGCCCGAATTGGCGCCGATGTGTATTTTCAAGGGATCATTTTCATTCCGGCTGCCATCTAAAAGGTTGATGGTGTTGAAATTGGTGTTGGACCCAATATCGTCAATCGCCTTAACTAGCTCATCAAATTCGATCTGCAGCGCGTTTCTTTCGTGTTCCGTCAAGGTACCGGTGGCGGAATAAACGGCTATTTCCCGCAGCCGATGAAGTATGGCGTGTGTTTCACCCAAAGCGCCGTCCGCGATGTTTAAAAGACTAATGCCGTCTTGGGCATTGCGCGCCGCTTGTTTAAGACCGCGAATTTGGGCTCGCATTTTCTCCGAGATGGCCAGGCCCGCCGGATCGTCCGCGGCGCGATTGATTCTTTGCCCGGTGCTGATCCTTTCCATGGCCCGGACAAAATCAAACTGCGCGGCGTGAAATGAGCGTACAGCCCGTAAACCGGCAAGATAAAAATTAACCACGAAGGCCACCTCCCCTATACGTTTTTATCGGCAGATTGATGCCCGGGCTAAACAGCCAGTAAAATGATAATGCCCGCCAACACACCCGCGAAGGCGCCCAGGCTGGCGGTACCGGGAAACCCAAGATTTTGCGCTTGGGGCAGCAGCTCGTGAAATACCAAAAACAGCATGGCACCCGCCGCAAAGCCCAATGCAAGGGCGAGTGCCGCGGGCGATAGATAACCGAACAGTCCCCCTAAAAAAGCCCCCAGGCCTGTGGGCAGCCCGGCCGCGATTGTCCACAGCACTACTTTCACCCTACTCTGACCCGCCCCAAGCAGGGGTGCCGCCATGGCCATGCCCTCCGGAATGTCATGGAGAGCTAGGGCAATGGCCAAGGATAGGCCCAGTTTTTCACCCGAGGCATACCCCGCCCCGATTGCCAGGCCTTCCGGCAGATTGTGCAGGGCTATGCCCAAACCGATTAGGATTCCGGTCTGCAGCAGGCGTTTCGTACCTCGAACCTCCGTTCCATGTTTGGCCAGGATGCGCCCCGCCGCGGCCAAAGCTAAGCCCCCTAAACCGATCCCCAGCAGGGTATGGGGGGTGGCCGCAGAACGAAAGGCTTCAGGCAGCAGGTCTTGGAAGATTACGGATAGCATGACCCCGGCGGAAAAGGAAAGCAAAAAACAGAGTAATCTGCCCCGCGGCCGCCCCACAAGGGCAATAATGATGCCCCCTAAACCTGTGCCCAGGGTGCCTGCCACCGTTCCTGCGATTATCGCCCCGCTTAAAATACTTGCCATTATAGATTTTCCTTCCGCAAATTTTTTTGGCCAAAACTATTGACATTAGAAATGCCACCCGTTACAATACACTTGTTTAGTAGTTCTAAACCCCAGGTTTAGTAGCATGAAACAACAGAGAAGGGGGATGGCGATGAAAATCGGCGAAAAAATTAGACGTTTACGCATGCAGCACAATCTGACCCAAGAAGAGCTGGCGGACCGCTGTGAACTATCAAAGGGTTTTATTTCGCAGGTGGAAAGGGAACTTACTTCACCGTCCATTGCCACCCTAGTTGATATCCTAGAGTCGCTGGGTACCAACTTGTCAGATTTCTTTAACGACGCGCCGCCCGAGAAAATAGTTTTTACTAAAGATGATGTGGCGGTGAAGAGCTATCCGAAACTTCAAAGCGAAGTGCAGTGGATAGTGCCCAGCGCCCAAAAAAATGTGATGGAACCAATTATTGTGCGTTTAGAGCCGGATGGAGAAACCGTTTTTGATCACCCCCATGATGGGGAGGAGTTCGGTTATGTGCTGAAGGGCCAAATCTTTCTGCATATGGGGGCCAAAAAGATGCGGGTGCGAACGGGCGAATCCTTTTATTTTGCCGCCAAAGCGGGTCATTTTATCAGCAACGCGGGGAAACGCACAGCCAGCGTTTTGTGGGTTTCAACACCCCCGAGCTTTTAACAGCCGAAAGGAGGAAAACAGATGACCGGGAACATTGTTCAGCTGCTGGGAGTATCGAAATTATACGATGAAACGGTTGCCCTGGGCGGGATTGACTTAAGCATTAAAAAGAATGAATTCGTGACGCTGCTGGGCCCTAGCGGCTGCGGTAAAACTACTACACTGCGTTTAATTGGTGGGTTTGAAGCGCCCACAGCGGGGACTATTTTGTTTGAGGGCAAGGATATTGGCAATGTTCCCTCCCATAAACGGCGTGTTAATACCGTTTTTCAGCGCTATGCCCTGTTTTCTCACCTCGATGTATTCGAAAACATTGCCTTCGGGCTGCGTATCAAAAAACTGGATGAGGCGGAAATCCGTGCCAAAGTTGGTAAAATGCTTGAATTAGTCAATTTGCAAGGTTTTGAAAAGCGCGATGTCAATTCATTAAGCGGCGGGCAGCAGCAGAGAGTGGCGATAGCCAGGGCGTTAGTTAATGAGCCGGAAGTGCTCTTGCTGGATGAACCCTTGGCCGCTCTTGATTTGAAATTGCGCAAAGAGATGCAGCATGAGTTAAAAAACATGCAAAAACAGCTGGGCATCACCTTTGTTTATGTCACCCACGATCAAGAAGAGGCTTTGTCAATGTCCGATACCGTTGTGGTGATGCAGGACGGCGAGATTCAGCAGATCGGCACTCCTGAAATGATTTACAACGAACCTACGAACGCTTTTGTAGCTGACTTTATCGGCGAAAGCAATATTGTGGATGGGATTATGCGCCAAGATTATCTGGTGGATTTCGGCGGCGCCCGCTTTGAATGTGCGGATGCCGGGTTTGAAAAAGATGAATCGGTTGATGTGGTGATTCGGCCGGAAGACCTGGCTTTAATTCCGGTCCAACAGGCTAAATTAAAGGGCACTGTGCGCTCCATCACCTTCTTGGGCGTTCATTACGAAATGTTCGTTGACGCCGCGGACGGAACCTCTTGGCTCGTGCACAGTACGCTTATGAAGCCCGTTGGCAGCGAAGTGGGCCTTGATCTGGAGCCGATGGATATTCATATCATGAGAAAGGTGGGCGGGCAATGAGGCGTTCTTTTACCATGGCACCGTATTTAGTCTGGATGGCATTGTTTATCATTGTCCCCATGTTTTTAGTTGTCTATTACGCCTTTACAGTCTCGACTCAGGCGGGCACTGCGCTGAGTCTGGCTAATTTCGGCCGTTTTTTTGAGCCTATTTACCTGCGGGTTTTATGGCGTTCACTTAACCTGGCCCTGATCAGTACGCTGATCTGCCTGCTCGTGGGCTATCCCGCGGCCATGATCATGGTTAGCAATGCTTTTAGCCGCGGCAGCGCTTTAATTTTATTGTTTGTAGTACCGATGTGGATGAATTTCCTGCTCCGTACCTATGCCTGGCTTGCCATATTGGAGCGTAACGGCTTTTTGAATGTGCTTTTGGCCCGTCTTAACCTGCCGCAGCTGAATATTCTATACACTAATGCAGCGGTTGTGCTGGGTATGGTCTATAATTTCCTGCCCTTTATGGTTCTGCCCATCTACTCTGTGTTAAGTAAAATCGATCGCGGCGTGATTGAGGCCGCGGGTGATTTGGGGGCTAATTCGCTCCAGGTTTTCACCCGAGTGGTGTTTCCCCTGAGCATGCCGGGGGTTGTTTCCGGGATAACAATGGTATTCATGCCCGCTTTAACAACCTTCGTCATTTCTCGCTTGCTGGGAGGAGGCCAGTTTACGCTGATTGGCAATTTGATCGAACAGCAGTTTTTAGTAGTGGGCGACTGGGGATTCGGCTCTGCCATTTCGGTGGTGATGATTATCCTTATTCTGCTCAGCATGGCAATTATGTCCTTTTTCGAGGGCGAGGAAAGGGAGGCGACACTGTGGTAAAATTTCTGAAACGCTCCTATATCTATTTGATTTTCGTCTTTCTTTACCTGCCTATTGTGGTCTTGATGGCCTACTCTTTCAATGCCTCGCGCTCTAGGGGTGTTTGGGGGGGCTTTACCCTTGATTGGTATGCGGAGCTGTTTCGCGATCGGGTGATTATGAGCTCGCTCTATTCCACGCTGATTATCGGCTTCAGCTCTGCCGTAATCGCGACAATAATCGGAACGATGGCCGCAATCGGTATTCATAACTCTCGGGGCTGGCGCAGGAAGTTGATTATGAACATCACCTATATTCCGGTCCTTAACCCGGAAATAGTCACGGCAATTTCCCTGATGATCCTGTTTGTGTTTGCTAAGATGCGCCTGGGATATGTAACTCTTTTGCTGGCCCACATCACATTCAACATTCCTTACGTAATTTTGTCGGTCTTGCCCAAATTGCGCCAGCTGAACAAGCATTTGTACGAAGCGGCTTTGGATCTGGGGGCAACACCCATGCAGGCCATGTGGAAGGTAATTATCCCCGAGATCATGCCCGGGATTATCACCGGGCTTTTATTGGCGTTTACGCTCTCCATCGATGATTTTGTCATCAGCTTTTTTACCACCGGCTCGGGGGTCTCTACTCTGTCAATCACAATTTTCTCCATGTCCAGGCAGGGTATTAAACCTAAAATCAACGCCTTGTCGACTATTATGTTTGCTTTCGTGTTGATGCTGTTGATTATTGTGAATGTCCGACAGGCACGGGAACAAAAAAAGGAAAGGAATGGTAGGCATGGTTCGAAAAAACAAATTGGTTCTTATGCTTCTGGGTTTAATGACGCTCAGCTTAATCCTTAGCGGCTGCAGGCAAGCTAAACCGACACTTTATGTTTATAACTGGGGAGATTATATTGATGAGGACATTTTGGACGAATTTGAAAAAGAAACGGGCATGAAGATCGTATACGACACTTTTGCCACAAACGAGGATATGTATGTGAAAATCAAATCGGGGGGAAGCACCTACGATATCATTTTCCCTTCAGACTATATGCTCACCAGGATGCGGGAAGAGGGCATGCTGGAGAAGATTGATCTGAGCAAGATTCCCAATCACAAAAATATTGAGTCTCGATTTATGAATACGGACTATGATCGGGGCAATGAATATTCACTACCCTATATGTGGGGAACGATGGGGATTTTGTACAACACCACCATGGTGGATGAAGAAGTTACGAGCTGGGAAATTCTGTGGGATCCTAAATACAGCAAGAATATTTTGATGCTGGACAGCCAAAGGGACTCCATCGGGGCCGCCCTGCTGCTTTTGGGCCACGATCTCAACACGCTGGATCCCAATGAACTTGCGGAAGCGGGCCAGCTGCTCAAGGAACAGAAACCCCTTGTCTTGGCCTATGTTGTAGACGAGGGCAAAGATAAAATGGTGGCGGGCGAGGCCGCTTTGGCGCTTGTTTGGTCAGGTGAGGCGGCCTTTGCCCGCAATGAAAATTCGGATTTGGCATACGCTATTCCGCGTGAAGGTACTAACATCTGGTACGATGCTATGGCCATCCCCAAAGGGGCTAAGAACGCAGATGGGGCTCACAAATTCATGGATTTTCTGAACCGGGCCGATATTGCCTTTCGCAATGCTGATTACACCGGCTACGCTACGCCCAACGGCCCCGCCCGGGCCATGCTCGATCCGGACATCAGCAATGACCGCGCTATCTATCCGGAAGAAGAGGATCTGATCAACGCCCAGGTGTTTGTTAATCTCGGACAGACTCTAAAAGACTACGATCGTATCTGGACAGAGGTGAAAGCACACTAATCTGTTTAATGAATGTAATCAGAGGTGTTCTGCACAAAATATATTTGCAGGCACCTCTTTTTTCTTGCGGAAAAAAATGGTATAATAAATACGAAGTGTAAAACTAATTATTTGTCGTTTGGTTTACCTAGCGGCCGGTGAGACTAACGACGAAAGGGGGATAATAATGACGGTCAAATTGGCGGTTATTTACTATAGTTCGACGGGCACAAACTATCGGCTCGCACAGTGGGCACGGGAAGGCGTGGTTTCATCCGCGGTGCAGCCGGCGGAGGTGAGGGTGCTGAAGGTGCCTGAGTTAGCCCCGCAGCAGGCAATAGATTCGAACCCGGCCTGGAAACGCCATGCGGAAGAAACTCGGGATGTGCCTGTGGCTACTCTTGCCGATCTTGATTGGGCGGATGCTTACATTTTCAGTTCGCCCAGCCGCTATGGGCAGATGGCATCGCAGCTGAAGCAATTTTTGGATACGACGGGCGGTATGTGGGCGAGGGGGCAGTTGGCTCACAAAGTTGTCAGCGCCATGACCTCAGCGCAAAACACGCATGGGGGCCAAGAAAGCACGATTCTTTCCATCTATGCCGCGGTGCACACCTGGGGTGCCATTGTGGCCGCGCCGGGCGCTAACCACCCCTCTATGGCCGCGGTGGGGGGTAATCCTTTTGGTGTGAGTGTGACGGTAAAGCGTTTCGACGAGCTAGCGCCGGCGATAGAAGAAGCGGTCAAGTATCAGGCCCGGCGTACTGTGGCCATCGCGCAATGGGTTAAGCGGGGCCTTAAGGAAAAAATGGATGGAGTATAAGAAAAGCGGCTGAAACCAGCCGCTTTCCGGTTATTCTCGGATGCGACTTTCCTTTTTTAACTTGTAATAGCGCCTGCCGTAGCCGATCAGGGGGATGGCTAAAATTGCGAAGACTACGAAGTTGGGAATACCGGTGAAATAAATCTTTTCGTCTAAAGGTGCGAAATGAATTGCCCCGGTCAGCAGATTGATTCCGGCAATAACCCCCAGCAGCTGCAGTACCCGTTTGTAGTGGGCCAGGCGGGACGCTTTGTCCGAAAAAAGATCAAAGGGCCCATCTTCTCTTTTTTTACGCAAATACACCCAGCGCAGGCTGCTGGCCACCACTTCTATTCCCGATTCGGCGAGGAATTCCAAGTAGGCGGCACCCTCCGGATGGCCCGGCATATATTGCAAAAGTTCGATGCGATAAACATACGCACCGGGGCTGCCTTTCTCAAAAAGATAGCGGCCAAAAAAGAAATCCACGCAGTGCAGGCCTTTGGCCGCCATTTTGTTCAGCCAAGCCTCCTCCTTTTCGTAACTTAAGAATAACCTATAGACTTTATGCTTCATCGTGTTTCCTCCTCGCTGTTTGAGCATGATCCAGCAGCTCCTGCAGGCGTTCTAATTCAATTTGAAAAATGCGTCCGCCTAATTCGGTGATTTTATACTCTTTGCGGCGTGAATCATGACCATCGGGAAGCGCTTGAATCCAACCCTTTTCCACCAATGTAGCCAGTGCCCCGTACAGTGTTCCCGGGCCCAAAACGACTCGCTCAGCCGTCAAGTCCTGCACTAATTGCATTATGCCATAACCGTGCAGCGGCCGGTGCAGAGCCAAAAGGATATAAAAAACAGCCTCTGTCAACGCTCCTTGTTCTTCCGGCATATTCATGTTCCTCTCATCATATTTCGCAGGCTGATGTAACGTGTAACGATATAACAGCTTACGTAGTATAATATATCAGCCTCCGATATACGTTGTCAAGGACAAAGCGTAAATTTTAATCGTTAAATTTAATGAGTGGCTGTCCTTATTCGGGTACTAAGCAGAATAGTGTCCCTATTAAAGGAAATACCACAACAAAAATGAATCGGGTGGCGAAATATATACTTACTAGGAAGAGAGAAGGTGGGGCGGTGAAAA
>CAZVDE010000022.1:0-30262 GCA_964626065.1 uncultured Clostridiaceae bacterium
CAGGGAATCCCCGAGTTGTCGTGAATTCGTAAAACAATGATTAGAAAACTAGGAGGAGAAATGCTTTGAAAACAAAATTGGGGAAAATTGCCTTGGTAATGTCGTTGTTATTGCTTGCCGCACTCCCTGCAGCCGCGGCCGATCTGGCCGCCCTCGATCAAACGATTGAGACCAAGCAGGTGCCCAAAATAGAGGCGGTTATTGCCGAATTGACCCAGCATCTGGAAGAGCAGCCCAATGACAGCCATGCTCTGTGGCTGATCGGTAAAGCACATCTGTATTTGGGCGAACGCATTACTGATGATGTTTTGGCCACGTTTGAAAAGGGCAAAGAGTATGCGGATCGGGCGGTGGAAATAGCACCCGATTCACCCGATGCCCACTTTTGGCAGGCATCGCTCATCGGGCGCATCGGCCAGACTAGGGGCATTTTGCAGAGCCTGTTCATGGTCAGGCCCATGAAAGATGCCTTGGATAGGGTGCTGGAACTGGATGAAAACTACGCGGATGCCTATGATGTCCTCAGCCAGCTTTATGAAGAGGCACCCGGTTTCCCCTTGAGCATCGGTAATAAAAAGCTGGCACTGGAAATGGCGCAGAAGGCGGTGGAGCTGGGCCCGGACAACATAGAATACCCCATCCAGCTGGCTAGGGCGTTGGATCATAATGGCCGCCGAGGCGAGGCGGTGGAAGTGCTGCGGGAGCTGTTGGCCAGGCCCGAGGTGCGGCTGGATCCTGAAATTGAGGCGGCGGCGCAGGAACTTTTGGCCAAACTGGATCGTTAGCGGAAAGAGAGGCGGGCAATGGTTATTCTAATCACGGGCGGGACGGGGTACATAGGCAGCCATACCTGTGTGGAGCTGCTGCAGGAAGGGCATTCCGTTGTCATTATGGATAATCTGGCAAATAGCGAGAGATGCGTTGTTGACCGCATTCAAAAAATCACCGGCAGGCGGCCTTTGTTTTACGAGGCGGACGTTGCGGATGAAAAGTATCTGGATTTCATTTTTTCCACCCACAGCATAGATGGCGTGATTCATTTCGCCGGTTTGAAGGCGGTTGGCGAATCGATGGAAAAGCCCCTGCTGTACTACAAAAACAACGTGCTCAGTACCATTGCCTTAGTGCAGCAGTGCTTGAAACACGGTGTTGAAAAATTTGTGTTCAGCTCTTCCGCCACTGTCTACGGTGCCCATGAATCGCCCCTGCTGGAAACGATGGCGCTTTTGCCCGCGGCAAATCCTTACGGGCAGACAAAAGTGATTTCAGAACGCATCCTGCAGGATACGGCTGCGGCCAACCCCGGTTTTTCCGCCGTGCTGCTCCGTTACTTTAACCCCGTTGGGGCCCATTTAAGCGGGCTTATTGGGGAAGCCCCCCGCGGCGTTCCTAACAATCTGATGCCCTACATTACCCAAGTTGCCAAGGGCAAATTGGAAAAGCTGAGCATTTTTGGCGATGATTACCCCACGGTAGACGGCACGGGTGTCAGAGATTATCTGCATGTGGTAGATTTAGCCCGGGGCCATTTAGCCGCTTTGCGGCACTTGAAGCCGGGGGTAGAAATCTTTAACTTGGGCACGGGCAGAGGAACATCCGTTTTAGAACTTGTGCGGGCTTTTGAACGGGCCACCGGGATTAAAATCCCCTATGAAATTGTTAAGCGCAGGCCGGGCGATTTGGCCGCTGTTTACGCGGACGCCGCCAAGGCCCGCGCCGAACTGGGCTGGGAAGCCCGCCTCAGCATCGTTGATATGTGCCGTGACGCCTGGCGTTTTGAAAAAAATAACGCTTAATTAAAGAAAAAACCCCGGTAGGCACCCCGGGGTTTTTTGTTCGCCGCACAGCGGAAGGACAATTCGGGGTAGTTGGAGAAAGGTGGTATTACTGTCCGGGACGGGAGGGTGCCAAGTGCGGGCTATCAAGGCCAGGTATCGGCTATATCGCAGTAAAACAACCGCTTTGATGAGGGCCAATGCCGCCATCGCGGGCGAAGCGGCAAAAGTCAATCTGCAGCGCATTTACTGGACCGCGCCCGTCATGGCCTTGACTCTGCTGGGGATCGCCGTTTTTCATGCGTTTCTGCAGGATGTGACCTCCCCCGTCTTAAGCGTATGGCGCCGACGGGCCATGCTGGCTAATTTTTCGATCAGCGCCGGCGCATTTATGCAGTGGATAATCGCCGCTTGGCTGCGCCGCAGGCGGGACAGTACCGGCGCACTGCTGGTTTTTCAATACATTGTGGTTGTATTTGTCCTGGGCTCGGGAATCGTAAATGCCATTATCGATCAAAGCGTCCTGATTTCGGTAACGCCAATCCTACTCGTTTCCACCATCGTGGGCACCTTTTACTACCTTAGGCCCTCCCGCGCGGTACTCGTATTCGCCGTTTTTGGCGTCAGCTTTCATTTCAGCATGATTTACTTCAGCGATCTGCCCGTGAGCGTACTGTGGGTCAGCCAAAGCAACGGTGTTGTCGCCATTGCCCTCGGTTTTGCCCTTTCCATTACTAATTGGCGCAATTTTCGCCGCGGTGAGGAGCAAAAAGAAAGAATTCAGGCGCAGCAGGCCATCTTAGAGCGGATGGCTTACCAGGATCCCCTCACAGGGCTGCCCAACAGGCGGTTTTTGGATCAGGTCGTCAAGGCGGAATTGAAACGGATGGAACGCAGGGGCAGCGAATCCTGCCTGATCATGTTTGATCTGGACGAATTCAAACAGATCAACGATACTTACGGACACCCGGTGGGCGATCGGGTCCTTTGCGATCTGTCAAACTTGCTGCAAGCTTCCATGCGCGGCAGTGACATTTTAGTCCGCCTAGGCGGGGAAGAATTCATCATTCTCGCTGCAAATACCCCTTTACGAGAGGCTGGCAAGTTGGCGGAAAGGCTGCGCAGGCAGATTGCGGACCACACCTTTGTGGTGGATAGCTGCCAAGTGCGGACCAGTGCCAGTTTTGGCGTTGCGCCCCTGCTGGCGCCGGAGCAGGCCAAGAATTACTATTATTTTGCCGATCGGGCCTTATACCGGGCCAAGGGAAAAGGCAAGAACTGTACTGCCGTCTGGGAAGAAGACATAACGGAGGTGCGCACGTGAATAAGGAGCAGCTGCCAACGCCCAGTTTGCTGGTGAATCTACAAGTACTGCAGAAAAATGTGCAGGATATGGCCGCTTTGGCCCGCAAGGCCGGAGTTTCGCTGCGGCCCCACATTAAGACCCATAAGAATAAGCGGATCGCCCGAATACAGATGGAAGCCGGTGCGGCCGGCATTACCTGCGCAACGGTGAGCGAAGCGGAGGTGATGGCTGCGGCGGGAATCGGCGACATCCTTATTGCCTATCCCCTTTACGGCGACTTTCAGTTGAGGAAAGTGGCGGAACTGAACCGCCGCTGTCGGCTGACAGTAGCCTTCGACAGCGCCGAAGCGGCCCAACGCCTGAATAGACTCGGGGCGGAGCGGGGGATGCGCTTTAAGCTTTCCATGATCATTAATACCGGGGGAGAGCGAGATGGTGTGCTGCCCACTAAGGCGGCTGCCTTGGCCGAACATCTACGGCCCTTAGCGAACCTGGATCTTGTGGGTGTTCTGACCCATGAGGGCCACGTCCACCGGGCGCCGGATACACCCAGCATGTGCCAACTTGCTAAAGAGGCGGGTGCAGCCCTTGTGTTCGCCGCGGATGCCCTTAGAAACGCGGGTTTCAACATTACTGCGGTGAGCAGCGGCACCACCCCCCCTTGCCAGGCCGGGGTGGCTGTGGAGGGGGTCACAGAATGGCGACCGGGCACCTATGTGTTTAATGATCTAATGCAGATGAAATTTGTTGCGCAACCGGAGAATTGCGCACTAACCGTTTTAGCCATGGTTGTGAGCCATCCCGCACCTGATCGGTACATTCTTGATGCGGGCAGCAAAGTCTTCTCAGAGGCGGCAAGCCCCACCTACGGCCACGGCCTGATTTTGGCGGAGCCCCGGGCCAAGTTGGCCCGTCTCAGTGAGGAACACGGCGTCGTTTTGGCCCCGCCGGGAAGCCTACGGCTGGGGCAAAGGGTGGAAGTCATCCCGGTGCATGTCTGCACCGCGGTCAATTTAAGCGATGGATTTTATGTGCAGGAGGATGCGGGAAAATGGGCATTTTGGCCGACCGATGCCAGGGGGCTGGTGTGGTAAAAAACGGGGGGGACTGAAGTGGCTTACGAAGTTGTGGTCAAGGATGGATTTCTAAAAGATTTCTTCGAGCTGCCCCGGGCGGTGCAGGCCGGCGCTCAGCGATCGATTGATCAATTCTACCGTGATCCGTTTCGCGTGCCCGATGTAAAACGGGTCTTTAAGCATCAGTACAATAATGTTTACCGACTGCGGGTGGGGCGTTACCGCTTGATTTACGCGGTGGGCGGGAAAGTGGTCAGCCTACTGGCGGTGGGCCCGAGGGGCAGTATTTACGATCGCTTTCGAGCCGCGGCAGAAACAAGCGTGACATCCGGGGAGATCCGGGCGGCCGGGCCCCAACCGGCCCCATACCGCACCACTCCTTTTGATACGCCCCGCGGCGAATACCCGGATGGTGCCGGGCAGAGCACCGCGGCGGCCGAGGAGGCCGCCGAAGAAACAGATGGCGTCTTTGCGCTCCTTTTGGAGCGCTGGGGCATCCCCCCTGAGCAGCGCGCGCTGATCAAACAGTGTGAAGGCCTCGATGATCTTTTCACATTGGATTTGCCCGAAGACACAATGAAAAAAGTCCTGCATTGGTATCATCCCCCCAATTTGCAGCAGCTGGAAGAGGAACCGGATCTGGACCTGCCCAGCCCTGCCCATCTAGAGCGGTTCAGCGATGGAACGCTTACCCAATTTTTGCTGAAACTGTCACCTGAACAGGAAAGGGTAGCAGCCCGTTCTTTAGTTGGGCCCGCTTTGGTCAAAGGGGGCCCGGGCACGGGTAAATCACTTGTTGCCCTGTACCGCATCAAAAATCTTTTAGACCCCGATCAATACCGGCTGTTTGAACCGCTGCCCCGCATTCTCTTTTTGACATTTGGCCGCTCCCTTATGAATGCCTCGCGGCAGTTGTTGGCCGAACTCATTCCCGACAGGCTGGAACAGGTAGAGATCACGAATATCGACCGCCTGGTGCGGCAGATCGTTACCGCCGGCGGGCAGCCCTTCGCACCGCTGAACAGCATCGAACAATATGTGGTGGAAGCGCAAAACCGTGTTTTAGCCAAGTATGAAGCGGAACCGGCACGGGCCTGGGTGACACTGCTCGGGCTTTCACCCGCCTACTTGATTGAAGAGTTCCAGTGGGTGATCGAGGGCAGGCAGGTGCGCAGCCTGAGCGAATATTTGCAAACAGAGCGGACGGGCAGAAGGGTGCCCTTTGGGGCAGACCTGCGTACCCTAGTCTGGGAGGTTTATGAACAGGCGCAGCAGCTGATGGCCCCCGAAGGTCACTCTTGGGAGTACTACCGCGGTTTGGCATTGGATGCGCTGCGGCAGAAAAGGGTGGATTTTATGCCCTATGATGTGGTTTTGGTAGATGAAGCGCAGGATTTAAGCCCGGTAAGCCTCAGCATCGCCGCGCAACTGTGCAGAAGCCCCCGGGGGTTATTTTTTACCGCTGATGCCAATCAAAGCATTTATAATCGGGGTTTCTCCTGGAGTAAGGTGCATCATTCCTTGGATTTTCGAGGCCGTTCCACCATTTTGCGCCATAATTACCGCAGCACAAAGCAGATTGCGGCTGCCTGTGCCGAATTGCTGCCCGCGGAGGGCATAGATAACGAGACAAGGGTGGCGCAGCCCGTGCGAGAGGGGCCCCGGCCTCGCATTTTCCTCTGTTCTTCCCAGCGAGAACAGGCGGCGCGCATCGCCCATTTTCTGCGCCAATCGGCGGCAGATCTGCGTTTGCCCGTCTGGACCGGCACCGTGCTTGCCTATTCTAACCGCTTGGCGGAAGAATTGGCGGATGCCCTAAGGGAGCTGGGAATTGAGGCAAAACACGTCAGTGGGGGCGAGCTGCACCTGAGGGAAAGAGTAGTTAAGGTAATGACGCTGCATACCTCCAAGGGCCTGGAATTTCCCACCGTTGCCGTGGCACATGTGGAACGGGATTATTTTCCCGGAACGGGCGAAGAGGTGAGAGACGAAGGGGAGGCGCGTGAGCGGGAGTGCTATCGGCGCCAAATTTTGTTCGTGGGCTGCAGTAGGGCAATGCGCCGGCTGGCTTTATTCGCTTGTGAACAGCAGGCTTCGCCCTTTTTGGCAGAACTGCAGACGCTAAATTGGGATTTCGCCGCAGAGGTAGATTAGCCCTTTTGGCAGCGAGCCCACTATCTGTCTGACCTTTGTTGACCTTGTAAAGGTGAGGGAAAGGCAGATTTTTTAATTAAATTTGGGAAATACTAGCTGTAACGGTGCGGCAGCGACTTATTTGGGCTTTGACGTTCCCTGACGTTAATGTTAAAGTAAAGGTGCGAGCACGAAAACAAAACGCAGGAGGTGGCTATGTATGTTTAGAATCGCTCCCTTTAGGCGGGGAAACAGAGTAGAATCCTTTTTACCCAGGGCTTTCGGGGACTTGTTCAATTGGCCCGAAACATCAATGCAGGGTTTTGACGTTGATGTGCAGGAAACTGAGCAGGGTTATGTACTCCAGGCCGACCTACCGGGTATTTCCAAGGAGAACATCAACCTCGCGGTGGAAAACGGTTATTTGACAATCGGTGTGCGGCAGGAAGAAATGATCTCAGAGGATCAGGGCAATTACATCTGCCGCGAACGCAGGCAGCTTTCCAGCAGGCGCAGCTTCTATGTGGGCAGTATCAGCCCTGAGGAAGTAACCGCTAACTATACGGACGGCGTTTTGGAGGTCAAGTTTCCCAAAACAAACGGATCGGCGGATAGCCGCAGCATTCCAATTCAGTAAGCTCGTACGAAAAGACAGGCTCTGCCCCCAAGGCAGGGCCTGTCTTTGATCCGGCACCAGGCAGGAATTCCCCCCGGCCGGCCAGAATAAAGCCTAAAGATACCAATTTTCTCTTTGCAGAGGATGGGAGGGTGTCCAATGGCTGTCGAAGCTAACATACGGCGGGCCGTTTTTGCCTGGCTGGAAGAACAGACTTTGTTCAGCGATGTGCTTGACTGGTCTACCCTGCAGCACGGCTTTTTCTACCAGGGCCGGCGCATCAGCCTGGTGGGACAGCAGGGTATCTGGAAACCAAGGATTTTTGAGACAATCCCCATCTCCATTCGCACCTCGGCGCGGGGCCCCTATGAGGATGGCATTACGCCTGATGGCCTTCTTTATTATAAATACCGGGGCAGCGATCCCAATCACTACGAGAATAGGGGCCTTAGGCAGGCCATGCTGGAACAGGTGCCCCTTGTGTATTTCTTCGCCCTAGATGTGGGTAAATACCTGGCAACCTGGCCCGTCTATATCATCGGTGACGATTTGGCGTCGCTGACGTTTACTGTGGCCATCGACGACAAACAGCACGCCCGGATCGGCGGGGCGGCCGGCGATGAAACTGATCTTTACAGGCGCAGGTATGTTACATCCGCCTTTTTGACGCGCCTGCATCAGCAGGCGTTTCGAGCCAGAGTATTAAAGGCCTACCGCAGTAGGTGTGCCTTCTGCCGCCTGCGCCATGCGGAACTCTTGGACGCGGCCCATATTATTCCCGATCGGGAAGCGGCCGGCGAACCGGTTGTCACCAACGGCTTGGCTCTTTGTAAAATTCACCACGCGGCCTATGATCGCATGTTCATCGGGGTCAGCCCCGATTATAAAATAATCGTCGAACCGGGCTTGCTGCGCGAAGAGGATGGGCCCATGCTGCGCCACGGCATTCAAGGCCTGCACGGCGCTAAACTTGTTCTGCCCCGCAAGCGTGAAGATTGGCCCGACCGGGACCGCCTTGCTCAGCGCTTTACCGAATTTCGCAATCAATAGCGGGAGCGGGCCCGCGCCATTAGATAGGCAGAGATAAGCAGAAAAGGGGACTGCAAATGCGGACACGGAAAGTTGATGTTGTGGAGGACTATCACGGTACAGCGGTGGCAGACCCCTACCGCTGGTTGGAAAATGCGGAGCATCCTGAGGTGAAAGAGTGGGTAAGGGCCCAAAGACGCTTAACGGAGGGTTTTTTGGGCGAAGTACGAACTCGAGGCGCGATCAAACGCCGCTTGACTGAATTGTGGGACTACCCTCGCCATTCGCTGCCGAGAAAGGTGGGCGGCTGGTATTATTTTGAGACAAACAGCGGGCTTCAGAATCAATCGGTGCTTGTTCGCTGCCAAGAATTGGGCGCGAAGCCCGAGGTAATCTTGGATCCCAACACCTGGAGCGAAGACGGTACTGTTGCCTTAAGCGGGTTTAGCCCGGAAGAAACGGGCGAGTTTATGGCTTATACCGTATCGGCCCACGGCAGCGATCGGCAGGAAATCCGTATTCTCAATCTCACAACGGGCCAACACCTGCCTGAGGTGATTAAATACTGCCGGTTTACCAATATGGCCTGGCATAATACGAAAGGGTTTTATTACGGCCGCTACCCTAAGCCGGGCACGGTCGCGCCGGAAGATGAGAACAACTTTAACCAAATCTATTGGCATCAATTGGGCACCGATCAGGCGCAGGACGTTTTAGTTTACGAACGGCCCGATCGGAAAGAACTAGGTTTTTTCCCGGCCATCACCGCGGATCAAAACTATCTTACGCTCCATGTCTCTCACGGCACCGATCGGCGCAGCGGTTTTTACTACCGCCCGCTGCAGAGCGATGGGCCCTTCACAGAGCTTTTGCAGCACGGGGAAGCAAGGTACAACTTTTTGGGCAGTGTGGGAAATAATTTTTATTTTTTCACCGATTTAAATGCGCCCAAGGGCCGGTTGGTCTGCATTGACATTGAACGGCCAAACCGCAAGAATTGGCGTGAGATTGTAGCGGAACAAGAGGACGTAATTCTGACGGCGCGTTTAATCAACGGGCATTTTGTGGTCGCCTTTATGCATAACGCCCATTCCTTAGTCAAACTCTACGATCTGCAGGGTGAAAAGTCCCAAGAACTGGCCCTGCCCACGCTTGGTTCTGTCCAAGAGATTTCGGGCAGGCAAAATCACGCCGAGTTTTTTCTGGATTTTACCTCGTTTTTATACCCCACGGTGAGTTTGCATTATGATTTTGCCGCGGGCAGTTTAGATTTCTTTACGCGGCAGCAGCTGAAGTTTGATCCGGGGCAGTTTCAGGTCAAGCAAGTTTTCTACCCATCCAGAGATGGTACACAAGTATCTATGTACCTGGTCCATAAAAGAGGCCTTGAACTAAACGGCGAAAATCCGGCCCTGCTTTATGGTTACGGCGGGTTTAACATTCCCATCACCCCCTCTTTCGCCCCTTCGCGCCTGTGGTGGTTGGAGCAGGGGGGTATTTATGCTGTGGCCAACCTCAGGGGGGGCAGCGAATATGGGGAAGAGTGGCACCAAGGGGGCATGCTGGAGAACAAACAGAATGTCTTTGACGATTTTCTTGCCGCGGCGGAATGGCTGATTGCCAATAAATATACTAAACCCGCCAGGCTGGCAATCGAAGGGCGCAGTAATGGGGGGCTTTTAGTCTCCGCCTGCATGGTTCAGCGGCCCGAGCTTTTTGGCGCCGTGATCTGCGGCGTACCCGTCACCGATATGCTGCGCTACCATAAATGGACGGTGGGCCGCTATTGGGTGCCCGAATACGGCAACGGAGAAGAAAACGCGGACCATTTTGCCTTCTTGTACCGTTATTCGCCTCTGCATAATGTGCGCAAGGCTCATTATCCGCCTACGTTGGTTGTGACTGCGGAAGGCGACGATAGGGTGGTGCCGGCCCACGCCTATAAATTCACCGCGGCTGTGCAGGAAGCCCAGCGGGGGACCGCTCCCATTTTACTGCGCGTGGATGCAAAATCAGGCCACGGCCACGGCAAGCCCACTGCCAAAGTGATTGACGAACATGGTGATGTCTACAGCTTTTTGCAGCGGATTTTCGCCATGTAAAACAGGGGCAAAGATGGCTTAAGCTAGCTCTTTGAGCGGGAAAACACGGGGTAGCTCTCCCGGTTGTTTTCCCGCCTTTTTGTCAACCAGGCAGCGCTTAAGAAGGATTTTTTTGATTTAGGGAGAATAATAGAAAGGAATAATAGCCAAGAAACGCGGGGGAACTTATTAGAAAAACTAATTTAAGTTGGGCAAAATCAAATATTAGCCAAGATGTTTTCTGCCCCCATCTTTTTTTAGATGGGTTTTTTTAACTCACTTGTGAAAAAAGGAATCCGGCCCCACGGAAAAGCGAAGAATAAGACATATACTGGTGAGACGGGTCCACCGGTATTTAAGATAAAATCAAAATGAAGCGAGGTGGTACGTTATGAACATCACTGTGGTGGGAGCGGGTAATTCAGGGCTGGCAACGGCCGCCCATCTAAGTAAAGAGGGGCATAGCGTAACGCTCTGGAACCGTTCTAAAGAGACAATCGAGTTACTGATGAAAAGCAAAGAGATCCATTGTGAAGGGGTGATCGAAGGTACCTATGCCATCGATCAGGTGACGGCGGATATTGGCGTTGCTGTGCGCGATCCTGATTTAATCTTGATCACAACGCCTGCTAACGCGCATAGGGGCTTGGCTGAGGCTATTGCTAAGCACATCAAAAAATCAACCGTGATCGTGCTCAACCCGGGGCGTACTTTTGGCGCCTTGGATTTTAAAGAGGTTTACGAAGAGCACAATCAGGAATTTGAGCAGATTATTGCGGAAACTCAAACCATAATCTATACCTGCCGCAAAACCCGCCCGGATGCGGTGAATGTGGTCGCGCTCAAATCTGATGTGCTCCTTTCCACATTCAACCCCGCCGAAAACCAAAGCATCATCAACCGCATGCCCTCCTGCCTGCAGCCCCATTTAAAACCTGCCCAATCCATGGTGGAAACTTCTATCGGTAATGTGGGCATGATTTTGCACAGTGCGCCGCTACTTTTGAACGCAGGGTGGACTGAAAACGTGCACAGCACATATAAATATTACTACGATGGAATTACACCGTCGGTGGGGCGCCTCTTGGAAAGGATTGATAACGAGAGATTGGCGGTTGCCGCCGAGTTGGGTTGGCAGTTAGAACGCACTGAGGACTGGTTGAGGCGCAGTTATGGTGTTCAGGGAGGCACCCTTTTTGAAGCGATCCAGCAAAACCGCGCTTATGAAACGATCGAGGCCCCATCGCACCTGCAGCACCGCTACATTCTGGAAGATGTGCCCTACGGCCTCGTACCCTTGGAAGGGGTGGGCAAAGCACTGGGGCTGCCCATGCGGGATACGGGCTTGATCATTGATCTTGCTTCCAGTATTATGGAACGGGACTTTCGCGCGGAAGGGCGCAAAATTCACGACTTTCATATTTTGTTCAGCCGGAAAGGGGCCAAGGGTAATGGCGGAAAGGGTTGGTTTAGTCAAGCCAGCAGTTGATGCCCACACACTGGGCATCAATTCTCTGGCGGAATTGCTTAGGGATTGCGGTTATGAAGTTGTACTGGGCCCGGCAGAGGTTGCTGCTGCGCTGGATGACATAAAATACCAAGCTCAGCGCCGCAAAGTGGTGGACTGGGTCACAGCCGAGAACCTGACTCGTCTGGGCGTTAGTTATAGGCTTGATCCGGGCCAAGCGGCCGCTTTAGTCGGGTTCTTGCTGCATGAGCTTTTGAACAACAAACTCCTGGCCCATCAGGGCGGCCCCCTGCGGGGTTTTTATTTCGCCGGCCTGCCCGAGGCCTGCGGCAGAATAGATCAAGAATACCACGGCCTAGTCAAGACATTTTCAGGCGGGGAAACGGCTGCCCAGACTCTGGCTAAATTTGAAGTACCCCCGGAAAAAATCCCACCCGAACTACAAGAGGGCCAGCGCTACGATGAGCAGCGCCTTACCCTCGGTGCAGAGATCATCGCCGCGGGGCGGTACTTGGCTGAAAAACCGGCCCCCATCAGACGATACCGTGAATTGGGCAGCAGAGAGGACAGCCTGGAGAAAAGGTTGGGTGCGGTCAATTTTGGCGCCGTGCGGCCCCTGATGCGGGCCCATGCCGGGCCTTACTCCAGTGTGCGGGAGTTTCTTGACTGGGTGCAAAGACTGGCCCACACCGGCCTTTTGGATATTCTCTCCATCGGCACATCCCAGCTCACGCAGGGCAATTTCGGCGAGGATTGGGCTGATCTGCCCAACGGCGGCGGGGTACCTATTAATTCCGCGGCGGAATATGAGCAGATCTGGGCCAACTCCAGGCCGCTTCTGCTGCGGACGTACGCCGGCACAAAAAACGTGCCCGAATTGGCGGCCATTCATGAAGAAACAATCAACATCTGCTGGCATGCCCTGTCCTTTTGGTGGTTTAACCGGCTGGACGGCAGGGGGCCGAACGGCCTTTTGGAAAACTTGAGGCAGCATGTGCAAACTACCGCCTATATTGCCCGTACGGGCAAACCTTTGGAGGCCAACGTTTCGCACCATTTCGCCTTTCGCGGCGGCGATGATGTGACTTATATTGTTTCCGCCTATTTAGCGGCCAAGCTGGCTAAAAAAATGGGGATCCGCACTTTTGTGCTGCAAAATATGCTGAATACGCCTAGGCAGACTTGGGGGCTGCAGGATCTGGCCAAATCACGGGCCTTATTGAGCCTGGTCAAGTCGCTTGAAGATCAAAGCTTCCGAGTTCTGCTGCAGCCGAGGGCGGGTTTGGACTATTTCAGCGCGGACGAGGAGCGGGCCAAAGCCCAGCTGGCGGCGGTGACGGCGCTCATGGATGATATTGAGCCCCGCAGTGAACAGTCACCGCCCCTGATCCATGTGGTCGGTTTTTCGGAGGGCAGCCGGCTGGCCACGCCCGACGTGATTGATGAAAGCATTCGTATCACCTCCTACACGCTGCGCAAGTACCGCGAATTACGCCGGAAGGGGTTGGTGGATGATCTCAGCGAGAATCCTGAGGTGCACGAACGGGCCGCGGGGCTTATACGCGACGCCCGGATCGTAATTGGGGCCATCGAAGAACATATTGCCGAGCCTTACAGTGCGGAAGGTTTTTTCAAAATCTTCGTGAGCGGGTTTTTGCCGGTGCCATATCTTTGGAACCGGGAGGAAGTCTTCGAACAGGCGCGCTCTTGGGCTACCAAACTTGTGCGCGGCGGTGTAGTGGTTGTGGATGATTTGGGGCAGCCGATTAAAACGGAGGCCCGCGTGGAGGCGGCCCTAAGCCGACTTGGCGACGCTCGCTACGCCTTAACACATCAACATAAAGCAGGTGATTAATTTTGCAGCCGGCCTATCTAAAACTCTGGCAGCAAGGCGAACTGCAGGCCAGGGCAGAGGAGGCTTTAGAGCACTACCAAGCATGCAATTTGTGCCCTCGTGCCTGCGGGGTTGAACGCAGTTGGGGTGCGGGTGTTTGCCGCGCACCGCAGCAGGCAGTTGTAGCCAGTTTTGGGCCGCATTTCGGTGAAGAGAGTGTGCTTGTGGGCAGCGGCGGCTCCGGAACGATCTTTTTTGCCCACTGCAGCTTGGCCTGTGTCTTTTGCCAAAACTACGAACTAAGTTTTGCCGGGGAGGGCACAGCCATAACGGGCGATCGGCTGGGGCAGATTATGCTCATGATTCAAAACGATTATCAATGCCACAATCTAAATCTGGTCAGCCCCACCCATTTTGTGCCCAGCATTTTGCAGGGGCTGCTGTATGCGGTCAAACGGGGTTTTCGCCTGCCTCTGGTGTACAACTGCGGCGGTTATGAAAGCTCCGCTACTTTACGGCTGTTAGACGGGGTAGTGGACATTTACATGCCCGATTATAAATATTCCTGTGCTGAGCGGTCCGATGCCTACTCCAAGGCACGGGACTACCCTGAGGTAGCGGCAGAGGCCCTGATGGAGATGGATAGGCAGGTGGGCGGCTTAAAAACGGATCACCGCGGGCGGGCGGTAAGGGGCCTTTTAATCCGCCATTTGATGCTGCCCGGGGGCCTGGACGATACCCAAGGCGTGCTGCAGTTTATCAAAGACAATCTCTCTTCGGACTGCCTGGTGAACCTGATGGCTCAATATTATCCGCACCACAAAGCGGGCGAACACCCCGAATTGAATCGGCGGTTGACAAGGGGCGAATATGGGCAGGCGCTGGCCTTTGCCCGCGGGCTCGGTTTAAGGCTGGCTTAAGGAGGATTTGGAAAGGGATTCGGGGAGCCCTTGCAGAAAGTACCCACATTACCAGTTAAGGAGGGGTTTTTTTGAGATTTGGCGTTTTTACCGGCGGCGGAGACTCAGCAGGGATTAATGATTTTTTGTATTTTCTAGCTCAACGCCTTAATAGGGAAGGGCACACTTTAATTGGTTTCCGCAATAGCTGGGAAGGGTTAATTCTTAACGATGGAAGAGAGCTTAACCGTGATGAACTGGAGGCGTCTCGTTTTATCCCCGGCACAATTTTGGGCACGGTGCGCCGCAACCCGGTTAAAGAGGGCAAGTTGGGTGATGTACTGAACACTTTGGAAAAGCGTGAAATTGATGTACTGATCGCCATGGGCGGCGATGACACCTTAGGTGTTGCCAACCGTTTGGCGGGGGAAGGCCTGACTGTGATCGGGGTTCCGCAAACGATTGATAATGATCTGCAGGGTACTGAGCGGACTTTAGGTTATGCGACCGCGGTAAGGCAAGCCGCCTCTGCCGTTAATTCTTTGGTCAACAGCAACATCGCCCATGACCGGGAAATGTTCGTGGAAGCGATGGGCCGCGATGCCGGTTGGCTCGCTTTGGCGATAGCCCTCAATACGCCTGCTTGCGCCTGTATGTGCCCGGAGGGCAGGATGGATTTGGCCGAGACGATTGCAGCCATGAGCAATTATAAACGGCGCACGGGCCGCTCCGCCCTGGCGGTGGTTTCGGAAGGCATTGACTTAGAAGGCTTCGATCGGTCTCGGGCCACTAGGGACGCGTTCGGCAACTTGGCCTATGAAGGCATCAGCCACGGTGTGGCGGATGAATATAAAAAGGCCACGGGCAGAACGTGCCGAGTGCAAGTGCTGGGGTACTTGATGCGTGGGGGTACCGCGGTTCCCGAGGATGTGCAGTTGGCAGCGGGATTTGCCAATACCGCGATTGACCTTGCTTTGGCGGGCAAAAGCGGTGAGATGGTGGGGCTGGCGGGCAGCGAAATTCTTTCGCGCCCCCTAGCGGACGTAATGGGGGTTAAGAAGACAGTTCCCCTGGATTACCTAAACAAACAGCTTAAGCTGTTGGAACTCTAAATGCGAAGCCCCCGTTTGCCTGCTGCAAGCGGGGGCTTTTTGCCCGGAAGGATTTTAATTCCTGTCAATCTGCCGCCGCAGCCAGGCTAAGATGTCGTCTATCACTTCGCGGCGGTTCGTTTCGTTTAACAATTCGTGGCGGGCAGCGGGGTAGAGGATCATTTCAATCGCTTGTAAGCCGCACTCCTCGTACAGCCGGACAAACTGCCTGATCCCCCTACCGTGGCCACCAACCGGGTCAGCTTCGCCGCTCACCACTAATATGGGCAGTTCGGGGGGTATTTTTTTGATTAAAGAGGGGTCATGGATCTGCTCCAAACCCGTAAATAGATCGTGAAAAAACCCGGAACTGCAGACTATGCCGCAAAAGGGGTCCGCCATGTAGTTGTCAACTTCGGCCTGATCTCGTGTCAGCCAGTCAAATTTGGTCCGTGGGTTTTTAAACGACCGGTTATAGCCGCCCATTGTCAACCGATCCAAGATTGCACTGGGCTTCGTGGGGTCCCTCCGCATTTGCAGCCGGGCGATGAGTTTTGCCACCTTGGCCGCGGGTCCCGGATCGCCTGCGGAGCCCATGAGGATAGCGCCTCGAATCGTGCGGCCGAATTTTTGCATATAACGCCGGGCTAAAAAGGAGCCCATGCTGTGCCCCATTAAGAAAAGGGGTAAATTGGGATACTTCCCCTGCGCCCAGTGGTTGAGCACATACAAGTCGTTTACCACCCGTTCAAATCCGTCATCGGGGGCGAAATATCCCATCAAGCCCGCCCGCTCGCCCGTGTGCCCGTGGCCTCGGTGGTCCCCGGCAATAACGATTACGCCCTGCTCGTTGCAGTCGTGGGCGAAACGGGCATAACGGGCTGAGTGTTCCGCCATGCCGTGGGCCAGCTGCAGCACCGCCCGGGGCTCTGATACTTTAGCCCATTGGCGCACGAACAGTTCCGCCTGATCATCTGCTTTTAGGAAAAAACTCCGTTCTTTCATCAACCTCACCCTTGGCTTCATATTGTTAAATACTTCAGTGCCTTTTGCTTTATTCCTGCTAATTCTAGCGGCCGCGGCGGAAGTTTAGTCCCGGGCGGCAGGAAGCGGCCGGTCAGTGCCGAAACAGAAATTGCACAGCTTTGAAGGGGGTCGGCG
The DNA here is from genome assembly GCA_964626065.1 of uncultured Clostridiaceae bacterium. Taxonomy (GTDB): domain Bacteria; phylum Bacillota; class Limnochordia; order Darwinibacteriales; family Darwinibacteriaceae; genus UBA3910. The sequence goes on from CAZVDE010000022.1 coordinate 16,470, forward strand.
GAGGTGTTAGAAAACGAACTGCTTATTAGTTACGGCCAAAAACCCCGGGAAATGGTGCTCGAACTCTTGGCGGAACTCAATGCGGCCCAAGCGATTCCCTCCGGGGCCCGGATCGGAATAAAGCCTAACTTGGTTGTTGCCCGCCCCGCCTGGGAAGGGGCCACGACCGCGCCCGATTTGGTGGCGGGGGTGCTCCAATATTTGCGCGATCATGGTTTTAGCGATCTTGTCATCGCCGAGGGTTCTTGGATCGGTGATAGCACAACGCGGGCCTTTCGCGTTTGCGGTTATACAGAGTTGGCAAAAAAATACGGGGCGGAACTGGTAGATCTGCAGAAGGACACCTTCCACAGGCGAATGGCCGGTGATCTGGGGCTTAGCATCTGCGATGAAATGTCCCGCCTGGACTACTTGATCAATATGCCGGTTTTAAAGGGGCACTGCCAGACTAAGATTACCTGCGCCCTAAAGAATATGAAGGGCTGCATCCCCGATAGTGAAAAGCGCCGTTTTCACACTTTAGGCCTGCATCGACCCATTGCCGCCTTAAATTGGGCGGTGCGCAGTGATTTGGTGATTGTAGACGGCCTTATCGGCGATTTAGATTTCGAAGAAGGGGGCAACCCGGTGCAGATGGACCGAGTCCTAGTGGGGTCCGATCCTGTCTTGGTGGATTCTTACGTTGCGGCGCTCCTAGGGTATGAACCTGAAGATATCCCTTATATTACCTTTGCCGCGGGGCTGGGCTTGGGGGAATTATACACGGAGCGGACTAAATTGACGATTATTAGTGATACCCATACTACGCGGCGCATCAAGCCCACGCGGCAGGTGGAACGCTTGGCAAGCCATGTTTGTGAACGGGACGCCTGCTCTGCCTGCTATGGCAGCCTGATCCATGCTCTGGCCCGCCTGAACGAAAGGGGCCAGCTGATCAGGCTGGCCCAAAAGGTGTCCATCGGCCAGGGGTTTCAAGGGGTGCAGCGGCAAGGGCTGGGCGTTGGCAGCTGCACTAAAGGTTTCTCCCGGTTCGTTGCCGGCTGCCCTCCCACGGCCAAGGATGTTTTGGATTTTCTTCGCCGCAATCTGGATTAGACCAGATCACAAGCTTCCGGGGGCATCCAGTCAGCCGGTTTGCCTTCCCATTTTACGTTGCAGCCAATGGGGTTGGTTATGGGCGTGCTGATTTCTTTGCCGGCCACTAATTCGTTTAAAGCATTTTCCAGATCGTTGACAGTGGTTCGCTCCAAATGGCGCGGGTTATCAACGGCGCGGCCCGTGTAGGCCAGTTTGCGTTCCCGCGAAAAGACGTAAAAATGAGGTGTGCGCAGCGCCCCATATGCCCTGGCCACATCTTGGCTTTCATCGTGGAGGTAGATCCAGGGGAATTTGTGTTCAGCCATGCGCTTGACCATATTTTCAAAAGAGTCTTCCGCGTACGTTTGGGCGCTGTTCGAATTGATGGCCACAAAGCGTACGCCCTTATTTTGGAATTTTTCCGCAATCGCCCGAGTGCTTTCGTCCGATTTAATTACGTAGGGGCAGTGGTTGCAGGTAAAGAACACTACAAGGTAGGGAGAATCTGCGAAGTCTTGCAGGCTGTACGTCCTACCGTCCGTTGCAGGCAGGTTAAAGGTTGGGGCTTTGCTCCCCAGCGATAATGTAAATGTCATTATATCCGAGCCTCCTTTTTCCCTCGATTCTTGATTTTTGCACGGAATCCTGCCGCGGAGAAACTTATATCAAAAGAAGTTGGTTTAGGGGGAATTATGTGAAACAATATAAACTAATTGCCTTGGATTTGGATGGAACACTACTGCGGGATGATTTAAGCATTTCTTCCGAAAGCCGCACCTGGATTAAAAAAGCGGAGCAAGCGGGTATTATCGTCTGCTTCGCCACCGGCCGCAGCCGTTTTAGTTCAGCACAATACTGGGATGTGATCAGCCCCGAAGCACCCATGGTCCTCTTGAACGGCGCGGAGGTATGGCTCAACCACCGGCGGCTGCTGTCTAGATATACTCTGCCGGCCGAGGCCGTGGCCCGATTTTATGCCCTGGCCCAACAGCACGGGGCCTCGATCTGGGCAAACACCACCGAACTCGCCCTAAACGACGCTTCTTGGTCGGAACATTATCTGCAGACGGAAGAATGGCTCAAGTTCGGCATAGTTCATCCCGATCTGCAATTGATTGCGGATCTGCGGCGGAAGGTGGCAGAAATGGGCCCTTACGAAGTTACCGGTTCTATGCCGGATAATTTGGAAATCATGAAATTGGGCGTTTCCAAGGCCTCCGGTTTAGCTGAGGTCACCGCAAAATTGGGTATTGATAAGAGCGAGGTGGCCGTGATCGGCGACAGCGACAACGACTTGGCTATGCTTAAATGGGCCGGTTTCGGGGTTGCAATGGGCAACGCGGAAGAACAAGTCAAAAAGGCGGCGGATTATGTCACCGCAAGCAACATGAACGAGGGTGTGGCGCAAGTGATTCGCTTAATCCTCAAATAGCCGGGCATACCGGCCGTAACCTTCCCTTTTCAATTGGGAGCGGGGGATGAAGCGCAAAGCGGCGCTGTTGATGCAGTAGCGCAGGCCGCCCCGCTTGGCGGGGCCGTCGCTGAAAACATGGCCTAAATGGGAATCGGCCCCTTCGCTGCGCACCTCCGTTCTAATCATGCCGTGTGAGTTGTCTTGGCGAAACTGCACACGGCCATCGTCGATTGGTTTGGTAAAGCTCGGCCAGCCGCAGCCCGCATCATACTGGTCGGTGCTGGAGAACAGGGGTTCGCCCGAGACAATATCAACATAGATTCCTTCTTCGGTATTGTCCCAGTAAGCGTTCTGAAAAGGCGGCTCGGTACCGTCCTCTTGCGTAATGCGAAACTGTTCTGCTGTCAGCTTCTTGCGCAGTTCTTGGCGTGGGGGTTTTTTAAAATCCATCTCTGTGCGTCCTTTCTTGGCTTCTGCTGCAAGATTCGTGTTAAGGCAGGTTTTTCCTCCGCAGTGGAGAATAATTTAATCAGCTGTTTGCGGGCGGTTAGAAACAGAAACGGCCCTGCGAACCCTATCGGGGAGAGGAGGATCAGAAGCATGCGTAAAACAAAAATTTTGCTTTTGGTTTTAGTTGCCGTCATTTTGACGGGCTGCGACGGCAGTGTTTTTCTGCGTTTAGATATGCCCGTAATCATCGAACCGCACCCGTCGCCGAAGTATTACCACGAGGTGGAAGGTTATGTATCTTATGACTACCGCAACCACCATATTACCATCACTCCGAAGCCTAACTATCGGCGCCACTACGAACCTTTGGAAAATGCCAAGGTGGTAGTGCTGGAGACCGGAAAAACTGTGTACACGGACCATAAGGGCTATTTTTACGCCCGGGGCGTACCCTATGGCGTCCTCAATTTGAAAGTCAAACATAACTGGATCGGGCCCTACGATGGAGTCTACTTCCGCTATACATCTTCCTAACGGGTGTTCGCTTAAAAAAACAGAGGGGGGCTTCCCCCTCTATTTCGGCCCGGATTCTTCTTCGGCCATGAGCCGCTCGGCCCGCTCAATTGCGGCCCGCACTAAAGACCCGGCCTCGCGGGTGGTGATATTACCCCAATCCCCGTCTTTTACCTTATGGGAAAAGCCGAGTTCATCGGCGAGTTCGTATTTCAGGCGGTCTGACATTATACCTCGACGACGTGGCATATTGACATCACTCCCCTGCTTAGAATTCCCCAGGCTTGCATCTCTATTCCCGCGCGGGGAGGAACCTTATGGGAGCATGGGGAACTAAGTAAGAGATAATAGGAAAAGGATCGGATTCGATGACTATCAGCAGACGTGAAAAACAGCAGCGGGACGAAAGCAGTCAAGCCCGGGGCATAAATGAGATCGCACTTGATTTTGTAGAATTCGGCGATGGGGAAATGGGTACGGAAAGGGTAAGCAAAAGCTTGCCTGAGGGCATCACGGCGCGCATGCTTTATTCCGATGTGGTGCGCATCGCTTGGCCCTCCTTAATTGAATTAACACTGACACAGCTCACCTCCATGGTGGATTTGATGATGGTGGGTGGTTTGGGGCCCTGGGCCATTGCCTCGGTGGGCCTCACGACCCAGCCTAAGTTTTTGCTGATGACAATGTTTATAGCTATGAACGTGGGGGCGACCGCACTTGTGGCCCGCTACCGGGGGGCCGGAGAGCCGGAAAAAGCTAATGAGATTTTGCGGCAGGCCCTTTTATTGTCCTTTATTTTATCCGCCTTGGCCTCCGTCAGCGGTTATTTGTTCTCGGAGCAGCTGGTGCGCTTTATGGGGGCGGCGGATGCGGAAACGCTGGCCGGCGGCACCGTTTATCTGCAAATCCAGTTCTTGGGGTTTGTCCCCATGGCCCTCACATCGACCTTGACCGCTACGCTGCGCGGTGTGGGCCATACCCGGATCGCCATGATTTATAATCTCATTTCCAATCTAGTGAATGTTGTTTTAAACTATCTATTAATCCACGGCCATTTTGGCTTTCCCCGCTTAGAACTGGCCGGGGCTTCCTTAGCCACAATCATTGGCCAGGCAGTTGCCTTTGTACTGGCGGTGGCGGTAGTCCTCAGGGGCGATCATTACCTCCATCTGCGCTTGCGCAAAGGGTTCAAGCCTATATGGCACCATCTGCGCAACATCTTGGACATTGGCCTGCCCGCAATGGCCGAACAGCTCATTATGCGCACGGGCAACATTATGTTTGTGAAAACGGTTGCTTCTTTGGGTACACTGGCCTACGCCACGCACCAAGTGGCCATGAATATCCAGGCCATGACTTTCATGTCCGGGCAGGCCTTTGCCGTTTCGGCCACGTCATTAGTGGGCCAAAGCCTAGGCAAGAAAAGGCCCGATATGGCCGAAAGCTACGCCAACCATACCAGGCGCCTGGGCATGCTCGTTTCACTCTTGTTATCAGTGACGTTTTTCTTTTTCGGCCGCCAAATTGTCAGCCTCTATACCGATGATGCGCGGATTATCGTTCAAGGGGCCCGGATTTTGAAACTGATGGCGTTAATCGTTCCCTTCCAATCTTCCCAGTTTATCTTGACCGGTGCCTTAAGGGGTGCGGGGGACACGCGGGCGACAGCTGTCATTATTTTCCTCACCGTGCTTTTAGTGCGGCCCGGTTTTGCCTATCTGGCCATTTCCTTGTTCAGTTTAGGCCTAGACGGTGCTTGGCTGGCGGTAGCCGTTGACCAGCTGCTGCGTTCGTTTTTGGTCCTGCTGCGTTATAATTCAGGTAAATGGAAAAGACTGAGAATAAAATGAGGGGTTAGATATGAATAATAGCCAATGGAGGGCTGCTTTGCTGATCATCCTGGTCATCTTGGTGGGATTGGCCGCAGTGCGCTTGACGGCCGTACCCAATGTGGAGCGGGGAGAAGAAGCGCCCGCCCTTGATCAGGGCATCGGGCCAAAAAACGGGCTCGAAGGAGATGCTGTTGGGGTTGGGGTAGAGGCTTATTTTCCGGCTTTTGTGGGCTTAACCTACAATTTTGCCGGAGAAGGCATGGAGTTCGCTTCTTTTTCCCGCACGATCAGTTTTGCCGGCGCAGGTTTAATTCAGGTTGAGGATCTGAGCGGCACAAATCTGGCGCGGGTGTTGGAAGTTAACGAGGCAGAAGTGAAAGTGCTCTGGTCGCGGGAAGAATTTTACGGCAGGGAGAGCCTCTTGGATAATGCGCTGGATCCGGGGGCGGGTCCGGGCAGGCAGGAAAACCTAATTTTACTGCAGGCCCCCCTGAAAGTGGGCCATCGCTGGAGAGACGGCCAATTTAGACGGGAAATTGTCAGTATAAATGAAGTTGTCACTGTCCCCCTAGGTACCTTCCGGGCCGTGCTTGTGGTGAAAAGCGTTTCGTTGGCCGCGGAAAACGAGGCGGGCGAAAGTGCCGCAACATACGAATATTACGCTCCCAATACGGGTTTGATCCGGCGCGAGTCCGTTTTTAGGGCCAACGGGGGGACGTATTCCGTAATTTCCAAACTGCAAAGTATCTCTAGTGTCAATGACGAAAGGGGATAAACCTTGTACATAATCGGCATCGATGTGGGCGGAACAAACACAGACGCGGCCTTGATCAAAGATGGCGAGGTTGTGGCCATGGCCAAGACCCCCACCGAGCATGACGATCTTTTTTTGAGTACTCGAACAGCCTTAGAACAGGTCTTGGAGCATTACCGCGGCGTGGAGCCGCTGGAACTTCATCTGTCAACAACTTTATCCACGAACCTGATCGTGGAAGGGAGGGGGGCACCCACATCGGTTGTCGCGATTCCGGGGCCCGGCCTGAATTTAGCGAGCTATAATTTTCCCTTCCCCCTTTATGAGTTAGACGGGTATATCGACCACCGGGGCCGGGAAGTCAGCCCTCTTGATCCTAGAGAAATCGACAATCTTAAGACATGCCTGGCGAAAGAGGGGGCAGTAGCCGTTGCGGGCAAGTTTTCCCATCGCAACCCCAGCCAAGAACAGCAGCTTGCGGCAAGCCTGTCGCGCTGGTACCCCGGGGTAATCAGCTGCGGGCACCGCTTGTCGGGCCGAGCCAATTTCCCCCGACGTATTGAGACCGCCTATCTAAATTCCAGCGTTGCCCTGCAGCAGCTGGAATTTGTTGAAATGTGGAGCCGGCTCCGGGCGGAATTGGGCGTCAAGCTGAAAGAAATCCTGATTCTAAAAGCGGATGGGGGAACGATGCCCTTAGCAGATTCGAAGCTGCGGCCCATCGAGACGATTCTTTCCGGGCCTGCGGCAAGCATCATGGGTGTGCAGGCTTTAACCCGCCGCGCTGACGAGAATTACGTGATCATCGATCTTGGCGGCACCACAACCGATCTGGCAGCGGTTGTTGGCGGGGAAGTGCTTTTTGAACGGGACGGGGCCACCATTTCGGGATTCAAAACACTGGTGCCCGCCTTGCTTACCCGTTCGATCGGTTTGGGCGGCGACAGCGCCATTGCTTACGATCCGCAGGGCAAGTCTTTTAAAATCGGCCCCCGCCGGGCAGGCACCCCGGCCTGTCTGGGTGGCGCCGCGCTGACCCCTACCGATGCGGCAGTCGCTTTAGAGCTGGCCCAAGTGGGCGAGCGCGGGCGTGCCGTCAACGCTTGGCGGGCCTGGGGCGCGGAGTTGGGTTTGCCCTGGGAAGAGCTGGCCCAAAAAGTGCTGGATGCCTTTATTGATAGGCTGGCGGGCGCTGTGCAGAGTTTGTACGCCGAATTGGAAAATGTGCCGCTTTATACCGTCTCGGAGATCTTGACCCCGCCTGAAGTGCGGCCCCGGGCGGTGGTGGGGTTGGGCGCGCCCGCGCCCGTCTTTATCCCGCTATTGGCCCAACAACTTAAGCTGCCGTGGGAAGCGGTCTCCTTTGCGGCCGGCGCCAATGCGGTGGGGGCGGCCGCAGCCAGGGCCACGATGGGGCTTACCCTGCACGCCGATACCGAGCTGGGCGTGGCCACCATTCCCGAGATGGGCTTTAGGGAGCAGATTAAACGGCCCATGTTTTTTGATCTGCCCCGGGCACGCCGGCTGGCGGCGGCAAAGACGAAAGAGTTTGCCCAAGCGCAGGGCTACCCCGCCGAGCAGGAAATCTATATCGTGGAGGAAGAAAGCTTTCATATGGTGCGCGGGTTTCATACGGTAGGCAAAATTCATATGGTCCGCACTCAGCTGCGGCCGGAAGTAAGGCGGATAGGGGGTGGCCAACATGACTAATAACGGTCCTACTGTGGGTTTAATCTTTTTTCCCGCCTTTGACTGGGCAATCTCGCCCAGCCATCCGGAACGCCAAGAACGCCTATTGTACACAAGGGATCAGATCAAAGAAGAGGGCCTTCTGGATCACGCTGCGATTAAAGAATATCGGCCGCGGCTGGCGGCAGACGAGGAAATTTTGCGCACCCATATCTGTGTGCCCAATCTGCAAAAACACGTGACAGAGTCGCACCGCATTGCGGTGGGCGGTACGATCTTGGCCGCGGATTTGGTCGCGGACGGCAGGGTTGATCGCTCCTTTGCCCTGCTCAGGCCCCCGGGCCATCATGCCAACCGCGTTGTGCACGGCAGTAGGGGTTTTTGTACCGTAAACAATGAAGCTATTATGGTCGACCATCTCCGCCACCGTTTCGGGGCGGGCTTGAAGGTGGCCGTTGTGGACACGGATGCGCACCACGGCGACGGTACCCAGGATGTCTTTTATAATGATCCGGGAGTGCTTCACATTTCAATCCACCAAGACGGCAGGACTCTGTACCCGGGCACCGGTTTTATTACGGAACGGGGCGGGCCGGCGGCCTACGGCCAAACGGTCAATATCCCCCTGCCGCCGGGTACGGGTGATGAGGGCATGCTGATGGCGATGCAGCGCGTTGTGCTGCCTATTTTACGGGACTGGCAGCCCGATTATATCATTAACGCCGCGGGCCAAGATAACCATTACTCCGATCCCCTGACAAACATGAATTTCAGCGCAGGGGGTTACGCCCGCTTAACGGAGCTTTTAGCGCCTGATATTGTGGTTTTGGAGGGCGGCTATTCCATTGAAACGGCCCTGCCCTACATCAATGTGGGCCTGCTTTTAGCCCTGGCCGGCCTGGATTATTCCAAGGTGCGCGAACCCACCTGGCAGCGCAAAGCGGTGACCCAAAGTGCCTCTTTGACCCGAGAAGTGGCCCGCATTTGCGATGAGGTGGCCGCGCTGTGGGCGACCAGGAGCGAAGCTGATTTAGGGGAGATATTCGGAACGGGCGAATTCTACGAGCGTAAGCGGCAGATCTATTATGATACCGATAACATCTACGAAAGCCAACAAGAATACATCAGCCTGTGCCCCGACTGTGCGGGCTGGCGAGTGATTTATACCGCTTCCAACGCGGCCAAAAAGCCGGCCGCGGCAGTATTGGTCCCCTGGGGCGCCTGTGCTTTGTGTGTGCGGGCGGCGCAGGAGCATTACGAGCAGGAACGGGCCAACAAAGGGCTGGGGCTGGCGATCTGGCAGGATCCTCGCACTGACAATTACCGCAGCGAGCAAATTTCCACTAAGTAACAGGAATCGACATATTTTCCCCGAATTGTTTGAGTGTGAGAGTCTCGGAGTGGAGGTAGAGAGATGTCCCGTCTCGGTCGTAAGGGCCTTATTATTTTCTTAGATACGGTGTTGGTGAATGCCGCGGTTATTGCCGCCTTATTGATTCGTTTCGAGTCCCTGCCCATTGAGGATTGGCGCCTGTATGCGCTGATAATGGTCGTCATAACCTCGGTGCGGCTTGTGAGCAATTACTGTTTCGGCCTTTACCGCAGATCCTGGCGCTACGCTTCTGTTGATGAAGTGATTGCCATTGTAGCCGCTGTTTCCGTGGGCAGCCTGGCCAACGCCCTGCTTTTGCGCCACGCTTTCGGTTTTCTGCCGCCCCGCAGCGTTGCTTTATTATGCTGGTTTCTGCACATCTTCCTATTTGGCGGCAGCCGTTTTGCCTGGCGGCTGTTGGGAACGCGCCGCGTCCGTCTGCAAAACGAGGAACCGGAGAAAAATGTCCTGATAGTTGGGGCGGGTGACGGCGGGGTTTTGGTGGCCCGGGAATTCCGTAACCACTATGCTAACCAGTTTCGGGTGGTGGGCTTTATTGACGATGATCCCCTCAAACAAAACCAGCAGATTCTGGGCATTCCGGTGCTGGGCGCGAAAGAACAGATTGTAGATATTGCCGCGGAACATGCTGTGGATGAAATTGTGATTTCCATGCCTTCCGTGCCCCGCAAAGCGATCCGCGAAATCGTCGAACTGGCGCAGCCCGCCGGGAAAAAGGTCAAAATTTTGCCGGGCGTTTTTGATTTAATCGACGGCAATGTCACGGTGCAAAAGATTCGGGAAGTCCGGTTAGAAGACCTCCTGGGCCGGGAGCCGGTGGAGGCCGATTTGGCGGGTATGAGCGCTTACATTGCCGGACGGGTCATCTTAGTTACGGGGGGCGGCGGTTCGATCGGCTCTGAACTATGCCGGCAGATCGCGGACTTTAAACCGCGGCAGCTTTTGATTTTGGATAACTGTGAGAACAATGCTTACGACGTGGAGATGGAGCTTTCGCAGCGCAGCGGGGTACCCCTGGTCACGCTGGTGAAAGATATCCGCGATCAAAACGCGGTGAACAAGGTGTTTCGTACGTACCGCCCGGAGGTTGTTTTTCATGCGGCAGCGCACAAGCATGTGCCGCTCATGGAGGCTAACCCGGAAGAGGCGGTGAAAAATAATGTTTATGGTACATATGTGGTTGCCTGGGCCGCGCATAAACACAATGTGGACAAGTTTGTCCTCGTTTCCACCGATAAGGCGGTCAATCCCACGAGCATTATGGGCGCTTCCAAACGCATCGCCGAGCAGGCTATCCAATATCTAGACACGATCAGCTCCACCAATTATGTGGCGGTGCGCTTCGGCAATGTCTTGGGCAGCAGGGGCAGTGTCATTCCCCTGTTTCGCAAGCAGATTTTAGCGGGCGGGCCGGTCACGGTCACCCACGAAAAAATGATCCGCTACTTTATGACAATTCCCGAGGCGGTGCAGCTCATTTTGCAGGCGGGCGTTTTGGCCCGGGGCGGCGAAATTTTTGTGCTGGATATGGGCGATCCGGTGCGCATCTTAGATCTGGCCACTACTTTAATCCGCCTGTCCGGTTATCGGCCTTATAGCGATATTGATATTCAAATCGTGGGCATGCGCCCCGGCGAGAAACTGTTTGAAGAACTGCTTACGGCGGAGGAGGGCGTTAATGCCACTACCCATGAACGCATTTTTGTAGCCAAGCCCACCGCATTGGACACGCCGCTCTTGCGCCAGATACTGGGCGCATTTTCCCAAAACCCCGCTTTGGCCCTGCCCCAGGATCAGGCGGGCACCGTTCAGTTTATCCGGCAGTTTTTGCCCGACTTTAAACTGGTGACAAACGCGCAGCCAGCGGCCCTAGAAGCGGCTGCAGGCGCCGATGTGGGCGGACGGGGTTTTGGTCTGCAAGAGGAAATCGCGGAGGATCGGGTGAAATGATGGACACAAAAAAGATCAGGGTCGCCATTGTAGGCTATGGTAATGTGGGTCGCGGTGCGCTGCAGGCGGTTGCTGCCGCCCCCGATTTAGAGCTGGCGGGGGTGGTGCGTTCCTCGCCGGTGACAAAAGGGGTGCTGCCGCCCGAACTACACGCTGCCGCGGTGGTGGCGGATGTTGGCGAACTGCCCGGGGTAGATGTGGCCCTGCTCTGTGCACCCACCCGCAAAGTGACCGCGTTGGCGCTGAATTATTTGAGCAGGGGAATCAACACTGTTGATTCTTTTGATCTGCATGGGGAAGAACTTTTAGCGCATCGCGAAAAGCTGGCGCAGGCTGCCCGCCGAGCGGGTGCAGCCGCGGTTGTCTCGGCGGGCTGGGATCCGGGTACCGATTCATGGCTGCGGGCGCTCATGGAACTGATGGCGCCGCGGGGCCTGACCTTTACCAACTTTGGGCCCGGTATGAGCCTGGGGCATTCTGTCGCCGCCAAGGGGGTACGGGGGGTTGCGGATGCCATGGCGGTAACCATCCCCAAGGGTTCGGGGGTGCACCGGCGTTTGGTGTATGTGCAACTGGAGCGGGGGGCCGCCTTGGCTGAAGTGGCGGCGCAGATCAAAGCTGACCCATATTTCAGCCGTGATGAAACGCACGTTTATCAGGTGGAGGCGGTGGACGCCCTCAGGGATGTGGGCCATGGGGTTGTTTTGGAGCGCAAGGGCACTTCCGGTGCAGCGGGCAACCAGCTGTTCCGCTGGGATATGCGGATCAACAATCCGGCCCTGACAGGCCAAATAATGGCCGCGGCAGCCAGAGCAGGCGCTAAACAGCCGCCCGGGGCCTATACGCTGCTCGAAATTCCGTTAACGCATTATTTTTGGGAAGAACCGGATGAATTGATCCGACGCCTTCTCTAAGCGGCTGCGAAATAGGTAAGAACCTACCGTTCTTTTTGCGAAAAAGAGCGGAAAGGTTCTTTTTTATTTGTGCTTTCGTTCACAAGGTGTTAAATAATTGTAATTCGAACAAGGAATTTCGTACTTTTATGCGAAAGGTAAATATAATAGATTAAATGAACGGAGGCCGGTTATGAAATATAATGGTTTGACAATAGGAGTGCCAAAGGAGATATTAGCAGGCGAAAGGCGGGTTTCCGCGGTGCCGGAGACAGTGGCCGCCTTTGTGGAGCAGGGCGCCCGGGTGCTGGTGGAGGCGGGAGCAGGAGCGGGTGCGTTTTTCGCAGATGAGGCTTACCGACAAGCGGGGGCGGAAATTATGCCCGATGTGCGCACAATTTATGCCCGGGCCGATCTGATCCTTAAGGTCAAAGAACCCCAGCACAATCCGGAACTTGATGTCCATGAGGCAGAACTGCTGCGCTCCGGGCAGGTGTTGGTCACTTTTCTGCATCCCGCCGCACCGGGCAATCACGAACTGGTGCGCAAATTGGCGGATGGCGGGGTAATTTCCCTGACCTTGGATTCCATTCCCCGTATTTCCCGGGCCCAGGTGATGGATGCCTTAACTTCCATGAGTACGGTGGCCGGGTACAAGGCGGTGCTCATGGCCGCCAACCGCCTGCCCAAATTCTTGCCCCTCATGGGTACCGCGGTGGGGATGATCCAGCCTGCGCAAGCCCTTGTGATCGGGGCGGGTGTGGCGGGCCTGCAGGCTTTGGCCACCGCAAAAAGGCTGGGTGCAGTAGTGTATGCCGCGGATATTCGCCCCGATGCCCGGGAACAGGCGGGCAGCCTGGGGGCTCGGATTGTGGATGTGGGCGTGCCCGCGGAATTGGCGGTGGGCGCGGGTGGTTATGCCCTGGGCTTGAGCCCGCAGTGGCTGGAAAGGGAGCGGGAAGCGCTGGCAGAAGTGATCGGCCAATCCGATCTGGTTATTCTTTCCGCCCTAGTCCCGGGCAGAGAGGCGCCAATTCTGCTCACTCGGGATATGGTGAAAACGATGCGGCCCGGTTCACAAGTTGTGGATATTTCCATTGACCAAGGGGGCAACTGTGCTTTGACCGAGGCCGGTGCGGTGGTGGAAAGATACGGTGTTACGATTGACGGCACCAAAAACATTCCGGGCACCATGCCCACCAGCTCCACCGCCATGTTTTCTAAAAATGTCTTGCATTTCGTCAATAATCTGGTTCAAGATGGGAAGTTTGTCTTCGACGTGGCTGACCAGATCATTAAGGATACTTTGGTTACCAAAGGCGGCGAGATTGTACACGCCGGTGCTTTAGAAGCGATGATTCAGAGAGGTGAAACCTGATGAAAGAATTAGTGTTACTGCTGATCTTTGCGGCCGCGGGCCTGCTGGGCTATAAGTTGATCAACGAAGTGCCCAGCCTGCTGCACACTCCGCTCATGTCCGGCATGAATGCCCTATCGGGCGTGACTGTGCTGGGAGCCCTGGTTACAACCGCCTTGGCGGTGACTTTGGGCAGCCGTTTGGCGGGATTTGCCGCGCTAGTGCTGGCCATGATCAACGTGGTGGCGGGTTTTTTGGTTACAGATCGCATGCTGAAAATGTTTAAAAGCGGAAAGGGGGGCTTTTGATGCTCGTTTTGCAGCTTTTATTCATTGTCGGTTTTATCTACGGCATTCGCCTTATGGGTTCGCCCCAAACGGCGGTGGCGGGCAATCGGATTGGCGCCTGTTCAATGCTGGGGGCAATTTTGCTCACTCTAATAGGCGAGGGAATCCTAACGGTGCCCCTGTT
>CAZVDE010000023.1:0-24237 GCA_964626065.1 uncultured Clostridiaceae bacterium
AAGCGCAGATGAGAGACTATATCCGCAAGCGGGTGGTGGATGTTAGTTTATATATCGTGAAAACGAAAGCAACGGTAAGACAGGCGGCCACCGTTTTCGGCGTGAGTAAGAGCACGATCCACAAGGACGTGACTGAGCGCCTGCCGCGGATTAATCAAGAATTGGCTGATCAGGTCAAAAAAGTACTTGAGCTGAATAAGTCGGAAAGGCATATTCGCGGCGGTGAAGCAACCAGGCGGAAATACAGTGGCAAACGAAGCAGCCGCGCCTCTTAGAACTATTCCCTAAAAAAGGATTTGCCCCCCCTGTGGCGAACATTACCTCATTGCAGAAAAATGGTAAACGTTCGCAGAGGGGGCCTGAAAATGTTTAGTAGGGATATTGGCATAGATCTCGGCACAGCGAATATTTTAGTCTATGTGCGCGGCAAGGGAGTGGTTATCCACGAACCGGCAGTGGTTGCAATAGACGTAAATACTCAAAAAATATGCGCTCTCGGAGCCGAGGCCCGGGAGATGATTGGGCGTACACCCGGGAATATAAGAGCAATCAGACCCTTGAGTGAGGGAGTAATTGCTGATTTTAGGATTACTGAGGAAATCCTCAAACACTTTATTAAAAAGGTCGCGGGGCGCGGATTTTTCAGGCCCCGGATTATGATCTGCATTCCCTCCGGGATTACCACAGTTGAAAAACGGGCAGTACTTGAAGCCGCGAGCCAGGCCGGTGCCAAACAGGTCTATCTGGTCACCGAACCCATAGCCGCGGCTATTGGTTGTGGCCTTGATATTTCCGCTCCCAGCGGAAACATGGTGGTGGACATTGGCGGCGGTACAACGGACATTGCCGTCATTTCACTGGGCGGCGAAGTCACTTCGGAATCGCTGCGCATCGGCGGTGAGCATCTGGAAGAAGCGATTCAGCGCTATATCCAGCGAATTTATAACCTGGCCATCGGTGATCGCACCGCTGAGGAAATCAAAAAGTCCATTGCCAGTGCCTACCCGGAGGCTTCCAATACACTATCAATCCGGGGTAGAGATCTTATTACCGGGCTGCCCGCAACGGTGGAGATCTCCGCCGTTGATATTCACCCCGCTTTAGAAGAGCCTATTACGAGCATCATTGATGCCATCCGGGCCGTCTTGGAAGTGACCCCCCCAGAATTGGCCGCGGATATCATCAACAAAGGGATGGCCTTGACGGGCGGCGGTGCGCTGCTCGATGGTATGGCCCGCTTGATACAAGAGCAAACGGGCGTACCCGTCATGCTCGCCGAAGACCCCTTGAGCTGTGCGGTGCGAGGCACGGGAGAAATTTTAGAAAGCCTGGACGGGACTCTGCCCGCCTCTACTTATGAGGCCAGTTATACAAGGGCGCGCTAGGCACTAAAGATCCTCAGCCAACCTGCCGATACGGAGAGTAAGACTATCTTCGCGGGGGGTGATGAACATACTGCGCGGCATCTATACTGCGGCCTCAGGCATGCTTGTAGAAACGATGAGGATGGATGTGGCCAGCAACAACCTTGCCAATGTGGATACGGCGGGCTTTCAGCGGCAGACAGCCCACGTCTATGCTTTTCCCCAAGCACCCATCGCACGTGATTACCATAATCAGCGGCGGGTCTTGGGAACGCTGGGTACCGGGGCTTTCGCCGAAGGGAGCAGCACCTCTTTTGCCCCCGGGACACTGAAGACCACCGAAAACCCCTTGGATGCGGCTCTAATCGGCCCCGGCTTTTTTACAGTTGAAACGCCGGAAGGCATAAGGTATACCCGAGACGGCCGTTTTAAGATTAACCCCAGCGGGCTGTTGGCCACACTGGATGACAATCTGGTCCGCGGCGAGCAAGGCTTAATCTACGTTGGTGAAGGGGAGGTTCTGCTGAACGCAGAAGGGGAGATTACGGTAAACGGCCGAGTGGTGGACAAGCTGCTGCTGGTGGAGTTCAATGATCGGGAAGGCCTTGTGAGGAGGGGCTCCAATTTGTTCGAAGCGCTGCCGGAGGCGGGGGAACCTTTTCGCTACAGGGCGGCGATAGCCCCGGGCACGCTGGAAATGGCTAACGTCAATGTGGTTAGGGAGATGGTTAATCTCATTAACATTCAGCGGGCTTACGAGGCCAACCAAAAAGTTGTGCAGGCATTTGACGAGACGTTAGATAAAGTAGTCAACGAAATTTAATAGTTTGAGGGGAATGGGCTGGACTGGTTAACAGGAGCCTGGAACGAAATGTTCCGCGGAACTATCGACCGACTGAGATAGTTTCCTACCCTCTTCTTGAGTGTTGTATAAAACAAACAAGGAGGGTTTTTTGTTATGATGCGTTCTTTATGGACCGCCGCCTCCGGGATGGTGGCTCAGCAGACCAAAATTGATACAATTTCCAATAACTTGGCTAACGTAAATACCACGGGGTTCAAGAAAAGCCGGGTTGACTTTCAAGATCTGTTGTACCAAACGGTAAAATACGCGGGCACACCCTCAACGGCCGGGGCCCAGGTACCAACCGGAATCCAGGTCGGGCACGGGGTGCGTACCGTGGCAACGCAGCGCATCTTTTCTCAGGGGATGTATCAGCAGACAGACAACCCGCTCGATGTGGTTATCGAAGGTGACGGGTTTTTCCAAGTTCTGCTGCCCGACGGCACAATGGCTTATACAAGGGATGGGGCCTTTAAACTGGATGCGCAGGGCAGAATCACAACTTCCGATGGTTTCCCCATTGAACCTGAAATCAGTATTACGGAAGAAGATGCACTGGATTTGAGTATTAGTTCTGATGGGACAGTTACCATTACCATTGCCGGCCAGAGCGATCCAACCGAAAAAGGCACGTTCGAACTGATTCGCTTCGTGAACAATGCCGGGTTGAAAAGCATCGGCCAGAACTTGTATACTGCCACAGCCGCCAGCGGCAGCCCCATCGTGGGCATTCCCGGCTTAGACGGTTTCGGCACCTTGAGCCAAAACTTTTTGGAAATGTCCAACGTGCAGGTGGTAGAAGAAATGGTGAATATGATCGTTTCACAGCGGGCGTACGAAACAAATTCCAAGGCGATCCAGGCTTCCGATGATATGCTGCAGACCGCCAATAACCTGCGCAGGTAGGTAGATGAGAATGCGCCGTTTTTGGCGAGCGGTAACACCGATTCTGCTTAGTCTGCTTATTTTAGCCCTGCCCGCGGCAGGAGCGGACCGGGCGGAGCGGGTTGTCATTACTTTGCCGGAAAGCGCCACAAGTGAGGGCAAATGGTTAATTCTCGGAGACATCGTTGAGATCGGCGGAGGGCCGCCCGAGTTGGTGGCTGAGGCGGCCGCGGTAAATGCGGGCGCGGCACCGGGTGTGGGCACCTCGCGCCAGCTGACGAAAGGCCAGATTGAGGTGCGCATCCGCCAGGCCAGGCTGGATTTAAGCCTGATAGAATTTCGGGGTGCAACTGCTGTCACCGTGTTCGGCGGGGCAGCCGGCGGTGGGTCTGATTCTAAGGGTGACGGGGTGAAAGCGGAGGCCGAAATTGTAGTCGCGGCGCGAGATCTGGCCAGGGGAGAAATACTTACGGCAGCCGATTTAGTCTATGAAGCAAAGGAGAATCACAGCGCTTCTGCAGTATACAACGGGGAGACTCTGCTTGGCCTGCGCACAACGCGCCACATTAGGGCCGGGTCGGAAATAACTCTAGTCGCGGTGGAACAAATCCCCGCGGTTGATCGGGGCGCTGCTGTTATTATCGTAGCACGCACCGGGACCATGTCTGTCAGTGCACCGGGGACCGCCAGGGCCGCGGGGCAGTTGGGGGAGGTCATCCCGGTGGAAAATAGTCTGTCCCGTAAAGTTGTCTACGGGAAAATAATTGCTGCTGACACAGTTGAAGTAGACATAAGGGGGTCATCTACTCCATGAGGATAACAAGGTTTTTAGGGCGTTCTTTCGTTGTGAGCATGGCTATTTTGTTGGCCGGTTCCGGTGTGGTGCTGGGTACATCGCTTTATCCCGCCGATAAACCATCCATGTTTGAAGATAACAAGGCAAAAAGGGCCGGTGATCTGGTAACGGTGATCATTGTAGAACAAGCCCAGGCCAGGCAAAACGCCAACACCGCAACCGGGAAAAACTCCGATGTCTCGGTGGGTCCGGGCGTGGGTGTGCTGGCTGATCTAATTCCTCTTTTAAAGGTGGGCGGTGGCGATACTTTTAAAGCGGACGGCAGCACAACAAGGGGGGGCAGCCTCACAGCCAAAATCACAACTAGGGTTGTTGAAAGCCTGCCCAACGGCACGATGCGCATTGAGGGCAAACAAAAGATAATGATTAATGGCGAGGAGCAAGAAATTATCATCAGCGGCCTGGTGCGCAATCGCGACGTGGCACCGGACAATACCATCCTTTCCACCTTTGTTGCCGATGCGGAAATTGCCTTTATGGGGACCGGAATAGTTGCGGATAAAAACAGCCCCGGTATTATCACGCGCCTTTTCAATTGGCTCTTTTAGATGTCAGGAGGGACGTCCATGTCTAGGAAAACATTGTGGTTGGCGGTGGGAATCGTCCTGATCGTTACCGGCTTTGTTCAGGCGGTTGAGCCTGTACGCTACGATGTGCCCGCTGTGAGAATCAAAGACATCGCTCGGGTGCAGGGTGTGCGGGAAAACCAGATTTACGGCCTAGGGCTCGTGGTGGGCTTGCAGGGTACGGGAGATAGCACCGGTGCCAGGGCCAACATCCAGATGATCGCCAACATGCTCGAGAGTTTTGGTATAACGGTCTCAGCCAATGAGTTGCGGCTGCGTAATATTGCGGCTGTCATGGTTACGGCTGATCTGCCCACATCACTCAGGACAGGCGATCGTTTGGATGTGACCGTGTCTTCCATAGGCGATGCCCGCAGCCTGCAGGGGGGGTTTTTGCTCCAGACTCCGCTGGAAGCGGCTAACGGCGAGATATTTGCGGTGGCCCAAGGGGCCGTTTCCATAGGCGGCTTTATCGTGCGGGGCGGCGGGGCCAGTGCCCAGGTCAACCACGCCACCGTCGGTTCGGTACCGGGTGGGGCAATAGTAGAGCGGGAGTTGGAAACGCAGGATTTCGCAGCCGGCGGTTCCATTTCCATGGTGCTTTTGGAACCGGATTTTACGACCGCCTCCCGCCTGGTGCAGGTGATCAACGCCGTTTATGAGGAGGGCATCGCTCGCGCTCGGGATCAGGCTACGGTCGAAATTGAGGTTCCAGCCGGTTATCTGCACAATGTGGTCGGATTCATTGCCGAACTGGAAGAGCTGCCTGTGCAGCCCGATGTCAATGCCCGAGTGGTTATTAACGAACGGACCGGTACAGTTGTGATGGGCGCTTCCGTTCGCATCGCTACGGTGGCGGTGGCCCACGGTAATTTGCGTGTGCAAATACAGGCTGCACCCGTTATTTCTCAACCTCTTCCGTTATCGGAAGGAATCAGCGTTATTGACCGAGAAATCAGTATTGAGGTTGAAGATGAGCCAAGCCAGTTCGCTGTTTTAGGTGGGACCTCCAATGTGCAGGATTTGGTGGATGCCCTCAATGCAGTGGGGGCCAGCCCGCGGGACATTATCGCAATTCTGCAGGCGGTGAAGGCGGCGGGGGCGCTCTTTGGGGAGTTAATTATTCTTTAAAGGATGATTGAAATGCGCGTTAATTGGGAGCCCAATCAAAACGTGGCGCAGCAGGCGGAGGAGCTCGGTCAAAGGAAATCCCCCTCCCGGCAGGCGCTGCAGGAGGCGGCGGAGCAGTTCGAGGCATTGTTTTTATATCAGCTATTAAACGAAATGCGGCGGACGGTGCCCGAGACCGATCTCTTGGGAAATCGGCGGGCGGAAAAGATGTTTCAGTCACTGCTCGATCAAGAATTGGCTGATCATTCGGTCCAGACGCAAAGTATTGGGTTGGCCAAACTGATTTATGAACAAATGTCCCGTTATGTAGCTGACGATGAATAGAAAATCAATAATCGACTCTACAAGAAATACGCTTGTAGGGTCCGATTTTTGGCAGGAATACAGGCCCAGATACCGAAATAGGCAGGGATAGAGGAGGGCGCATAGATGCGGCAGCGGGGCGGGATTACGTTACAGGCTTTTTTTCTACTTTTTCTCTTTTTTCACTCATCTTCACTTTTCGCCGCAGCACCCGATCAGGTGCTTCTTTTACCCGACAAAATCGTTCTCACCCTGCCTAAAGAACCCGGCCAAGCCTTCCAGGTTTCTTCTACGCCACATCCCATGAAAATCATTATCGATTCCAATTTGCCCCTGCAGGGGTTTGCTGCGGCCCAGACTATCAAAGACCCTGCCTTAGGGCAGATCCGCAGCTCTACCGCGGGCGGGTTGTCTCGCTTGGTGCTGGATTTTAACTACTTGCTGCCTGATTTCTTCGTCCAAGAGACAGAACACGAGCTGAGGGTGGAAATTTCAAAGACTTTTGCCCACACTACCGAACGCGTTGTGGCCCGTGGTATTGTGTACGGCCATCAGCGCAGGGCGGACAGTTTCGGCCCCAATGTAGTGAACTACCTTAAGGTCAATCTCAAGGTGGGCAATGAGGTCAAACCGGTTTTAGCTCAAAATCGGATTCTGGGTTCGGAAAATGTAAGCGCTCTGGCCAAACGTTTTGGAGCGGTGGCCGCAATCAATGGTGCTTTTTTCGATGGCAACGGCCGTCCCGTGGGTATTGTTGTGCTTGATGGGCAGATTATTAGTGAGCCTTTTGCCGCCCGTACCGCACTGGGCCTGGGCCCCCAAGGGCCGCTTATGGAACGGGTCGATTGGTGCGGTGAAGTTTTATCCGGCGCCGGGGTGCCTCTCGCCGCGCTTTCCGGTGTAAACCGGCCCCGCCTCGCCGATGAGCTGATTGTCTATACGCCCTATTATGGAAATAGGACAGCCACTAATGCTTACGGGTTTGAAGCAACCATCGTTAACGGCGTTGTGACGGCACTGCAGACGGGCAACAGCGAGATTCCCAAGGATGGGTTGGTAGTGTCGGGTCACGGTATCAAGCGGGATCTGCTTTCTTCTTGGCGGGTGGGCGATGAAATCACAATCGATTTTAGATTGAATCCGCCCTGGTTAGAGCAGGGTATTGATCAAATCATCGGTGGGGGCCCCCGCCTTGTCCGCGATGGGGCACCGGTTAACAGCGGAGAAGAAGAATTATTCCGCACCGATGTGCTGCAGGGGCGGGCCCCCAGAACAGCGATTGGCATTACTGCCGATGGGGAGCTGCTGTTGGTCACGGTAAATGGGCGGCAGCCCAATATTAGCGTGGGTATGTCTTTGGCCGAATTAGGCAGACTGCTAATGGAGCTGGGGGCGGTGCAGGGTATGAATCTTGATGGAGGCGGTTCAACTACCATGGTCATTCATGATCTAGTACTCAACCTGCCCTCCAACGGTAAAGAACGGCCGGTGAGCAACGCCATTCTCGTCCTTGCACCGGAGAGTAGATAGGGGTGCTTAATTGTGCGCAAACGATGTGCTTTAATATTAATCATTATTGTCCTGTTCGGGGCGGTGGAGGTAGGGGCGTTAGAGCTGTACCCCCTGAACCAGATCAAACCCGGGCTGCGGGGTGTTGGCCGGACCGTTATTTCAGGTACAACCATTGAAAACTTCGAAGTGGAGGTTTTGGGCCTGGTTCCGCAAAGCCCTCCGGTCCAGGATTTGATTATGGTCCGGGTCAGCGGCGAACCGATAGAAAGATCGGGAGGTATTGCGCTGGGCATGAGCGGTTCACCCGTTTACATCGGCGGCCGTTTGGTGGGGGCGATCAGCCATACTTTTTCCCAAACCGATTACCACATCGGCCTTGTTACACCTGCCGAGGATATGTTTAGAATATATGATGAGCCTATGCACCACGCCCCCACTCTGCCCGAGGGGGTCCGTGAAGTTCGCTCGCCCTTAATCATTCAGGGTTTAAACGAAAGAAATACCGAATACTTGCGGCAGGGGTTGGAACGTTACCAAGTGCAGCTCATGCCTTCAGCCGCCAAAGATGCGGAGCCGCCCCAAGCACCCCTAGAGGCGGGCAGCATGATTGGCGTTCAGCTTTTGCGCGGTGATTTTACAGTGGCATCTTTCGGCACTGTAACCCATGTGCGGGATGATGGGCGTTTTATTGCTTACGGGCATCCCTTTACGCATCGAGGCGCGGTGGACTATTTTGCCGCGGATGCCTATGTGCATTACACTCTGCCCAGCCGCGAGGTTCCTTATAAAATAGTATCGCTTGGGAACACAATCGGCGCTATTGATCAGGATAGGGCAGCGGGTATTGGCGGTGTTTTGGATGCGGAAGCAGCTTACGTTCCTGCAACAATCACCGTTTGGGACAAGGATCGGGATTTGCGCCACACGTATCGGGTGGAGAGTGTGACAGAGGCGGGTGTTTTAATCCCCCTGCTGATCAGCAGCGCCTACCAGAGTGTAGACGCTACTTTGGATAGGGTGGGTGAGGGTACTTCTTTTGTTCGTTTGGAGTTCAGCTCGGCCGATCTTGCCCAGCGCATGATTCGGGAAAATCTGTTTTACAGCGACACTGATATTGCAGTCTGGTCCCTTACCGATCTCATGGCGGGGCTGGAACTTTTGGTAAATAACAGCGTGCAGCATCTAGATTTGGAGCATGTACAGGTTGATTTGGAAATCGCCCGGGAGCGTAAAACGGCGACGATCGAATCGGCAAGCCCCGGCAAGTTTAATGTGCGCCCGGGTGAAAATGTTGATGTCTTAGTTACGCTGCGGCCTTACCGCGCCGCCAGCGAAACGAGGATGCTGCGCCTTCAAATTCCGGCAGATACCGCCCCGGGGTTGATGACCGTTACGGTACGCGGCGGAGCAGCGGATCATTATACGGTTAAACCCCCCACCCATATAGGCATCTTGGATCAAAGCGATGACGATGAGCCCATCCGCTCAGTAGTATCGGGAGCGGAAACGCTGGATACTTTGATTCGGGAATATATGGAGAGCGAAAGAAATAATGAGATCATAGCCGAATATTATCCTTTCCTGCAGAACTATGCCGGAGGGGAGAGCGAACTTGATGAGGGAACGGATAATTTTGAGGATGCCTATAGTTATTATGGTTGGAACAGCACCGGTGAGGCGGAACGGGTTCGCCTTTCCACTCAATTTGTCTTGGACGGTGCCGCTACCTTTGATTTGAACATCTATTGAGCGAGCGTATGGTGGGTTTTGGCATTCTTTGCTAGCAATCCCCCAACTTGGCAAGAGGATTGCGAATGGTTTGGTAGAACTAAAAGAGAAGAACTAGAAATCCAAGGATAGTGTAGGAGGCAGAATAATGAGGAAAGGCGCAGCCCAAGCACTGGTGGTGCTGATCGTTTTGGTGTCGCTGTTTACGGCGGCCGTTGAAGTATCCGCCGCAGACAACACCCTGATCAGATCAATTACGGTCGAGGGTAATAACTTCGTTGATACCGAGACTATCAAAGCAGCCGTTGTAAAAAGCAAGATCAATGAGCCCGTCTCGGAACAAAAACTCCTGGATGATCTACATTCCATCTATGATTTGGGTTATTTCCAGGATGCCAAGGTCGATCTGGAGCCTGCGTTAGGTGGGGTGCAAGTAGTTTTTCAGGTGATTGAAAACCCCATTGTCAGCGAGATTGATTTCAGCGGGCTGCCGCAAGTGCCCCTGAAAGAATATGTGAAACGCATGAAAACTCAGATCGGTTATATCTTAAACGTCATTGATTTGGGCGATGATTTATACGGATTGCGGGAATGGGTTGCCGTGGAGCACGGTTATTTGGTGCGGGTGGCTTCTTTAGAGGGCGATACCGAGGGCCGTGTTTTCGTGGAACTGGCCCCCACAGAGATTAAAGATGTGGTCATTGAAGGCAATGAAAAGACGAAGGACTTTGTCATCGAACGGGAACTCAGTTTTAAACCCGGAGATTTGGTCAACGTGCAGCAAATAGATGCCAGTTTGCGTAGAGTGCTTATGCTTGGTTTTTTCGAGGAAATCAGCAGAGATTTCTCCGATGAAGAAAAGCCGGATGAAACGGTTTTGACAATCAACCTCAAAGAGCGCAAAACCGGGTCCGCAACATTCGGAGTGGCTTACAGCCGCGATGATGGCCTGGTTGGCTTTATAGAAGCAGCTGATGACAATTTCTTCGGCCGGGGCCAGCGCGTTAACGCCACGATGCAGTTGGGTAAAAAGCTCCATTCCTATGAGTTGGGTTTTCATGAACCCTATATCACCAAAAGCGGCACTTCGCTCGGGCTCAACCTCTATCGGCAGATCTCCGGTGAAAAGAAAGGCGAGGACACTTTCTCCTTGTTTAAAAACGGCGGTGATCTTACTTTAGGCCACCCGGTGGGTGAAATCAGCAGGGCTAGGCTCACACTGCGGGCAGAAAACAACACGTACGATTATAAGAACGAAGATGATGCGGGATTGTTCGACTTACCCCCTCCTTATAAAAATCGAGTTGTGGGGCTTGGTTTTAATACCAATACAATGGATCATCCCTTTAATCCCACAGAGGGCTATAGAAACGATGCCTATCTGGAATTTGGCCTGCCCGTTTTGGGCGGCGAAAGTTCCTATTCTAAGCTGCGTTTTGATCACAGCCGTTATTTCCAGGTTAGGGAAGGCGGATATGTTTTCGCCCTGCGCGGTTTGGGCGGGCGTTTATTAAGTGGGTCTTTTGAAAATGCGGAACCATTTAAGATTGGCGGGGCAGATACGCTGAGAGGGTATAGTTATGGCGATGATAAGTTTAACCTTCAGGGCGATCATATGCTCGTTATGAATGCCGAATTCCGTTTCCCCATTATTGAGAAAATTACCGGTGTGCTCTTTACGGACTGGGGCACAACTTGGGATCAGGATACGCTTTTCAGTCTGGGCGATCTCAAAAACAGTTACGGCCTCGGTGTGCGCCTTGACACTCCTTTGGGGCTGCTGCGGCTCGATTACGGTTTTGGCAAAGATGAAACAGATAAGCGCAGCGGTCAATTTTATTTCGGAATCGGCCAAACGTTCTAAGAAGCAAAGTAGCGAGGCCGGCGAGGGAAATCCCGCCGGCTTTTCTTGTGTATGCCCGCGCCAAATCGGTAATACTAATGCAGACCGAAGTAAGGTGGTGACTGCGAATGAAGTATTTACCCTGGGGTTTGGCGATCTTGCTGGCCGCTGTGGCGCTGTGGGGTGTTTTGGGCCAATCTTCCGGCGAAACAATTGGAACAGTGAATATCGCGCGGGTAGTGGATGAAAGCGCGCGGGCCCAGGAACTCAACCAGCTCTTGAGCGATCGTTACGATGAATTGATTGCGGAATTCGACTTAGAATCGGAGGCGGAGGAAGGGGATACGGAACGGGCCGACCGCGAGCGGCAGGCCTACACTCAGTACCTCGCTTATCGGCAGGAGCTGGAGGTAAAATTTCAGGCCGAGGTGGAGAAGGCGGTCCAGGAGGTAGCCCGGGCGAAAAAAGTAACGGTGGTTGTTGATGATGATGTGGTCCGCTTCGGCGGAAGCGACTTAAGCGATGAAGTAATTAAACGGTTGAAATAGTAGAAGGGGTGCCGCCGGGGCCCCTTTTGCAAATCCACTAACTCCCATGTGCCAAAGGCAGGTAATCCTTTGTGCCGCAGCGAATACAAATGCATTAGAAAAGAAGGGAAAGGTATGCCCATGTTGAAAAAAACCTCTGGTTTAATCGGCTTGTTAACAATCATACTTTTACTATTTGTGGCTCCGCTCGCCTTAGGGGCGGATCGGGTGCTGCTCATGCCCACTGCCGATGTGAGCGGTACTCCGCTTGAATTGGAATATAGTTATTATCGCGGGCAGAGCATTGTAGATTTAACGGCAGGGCTGTATCCGGGTTTTAAGGTGGGAATTCGGCAAGAATTCAAGGGCAGTTTTTCCGCCACCGCTAAAGTGGCAGTTTTGACAGAAGATGCCAAGCGCCCGGGGCTTGCTTTAGGGGGCGAGTTGTCAACGGCAGGCCAGCATGTTTATGCCGTTTTCAGCAAGCAGTTGGGCAGGCCGGATTTGAGGGGCCATGCCGGTTTGGGCACGGGCCGCTACAGCCGGGGTATGGCCGGTGTGACTTTACTGCTGAACCCGGTAATGGTGAAATCGAAGCAGGGGCTTGCCTTTCCCGCCACGACTTTAGGGGCGGAATACGATGGCGCGGGAATTAACGCCGGCCTTGCCCTGCAGTTCAGCCCGGAATTCGGCGGTTATCTGGCCTTAACCGGTGGGAGCGGCCTCGGATTTGGTTTCAACTATAGAACTGAGTTCTAATTTTTAGCGGTAGGTGGGGTGCGTTAGGGGTGAAAATTTTTGACCGTTACTTGATGCGCGAGTTTTCGGGGCCCTTTCTCTTTTGTGTATTTGGCTTTACAGTGGTCCTGCTCAGCGGCCTTTTATTTCAATTGACAGATCTAATCTTTGTTAATGAAGTGGCAGTGCTCACAGTGAGCAAACTGCTCTTTTACGGGATACCGGAAGCGGCCGTATCCACGCTGCCTATTGCCACTCTTTTCGCTACGCTGCTCGCGGTGGGACGCCTCGTGCAGGATAATGAAATGACCGTTTTGCGGGCCAGCGGAGTTTCTTACCCGCGCTTGATTATACCTATTTTAATCTTGGGGCTGGTGGTGAGTGCGGTTACGTTCTGGGCGTCTGAGCGCATTGTCCCCGCGGCCAACCACAGGTTCGAAAACATCGTACGCCAGATTATTTTTTCCGAAGGGGTGCCCATTGTAGACGAGAGAGTGTTTTTCAGCGGCGGCGAGGATCGTTATTTTTATATTGAGGAAGTGCAGCGCAAAACCAATGAGCTGAAGAACATTTTGGTTTGGGAAGTGGGCGGCAGGGGCTTTCCCCGGGTGATCAGCGCTAAAACAGGCATTTTTGAGGACAATAGATGGGTCTTGTTTGATGGCGTTGCCCAGGAGCTTGACGAGGAAGGTTTTGTTGAATTTGAAAGCAAATTTCAGCGCATGGAGATCATCACGGAAGAGCCGGGCGAAGTCTATTTAGGTAACCAACGCACAGTATCGGAGATGAACCGCAAAGAATTGGCCCAATATATTGAGCGTTTTCAGCGCGGTGGTTTAAAGGTGCGCTCCTTTGTGGTGGATTACCATATGAAGTTGGCCCTGCCCATGGCCTGTTTTGTCTTGGCCTTGTTCGGCGCACCCTTGGCTTTAAGAAGCAAAGGCGGGCGCTCCTTCGGTATTGTCGCCAGTTTGATCATTCTACTTTTTTATTATGTGGCAATATCAGTTTCGCGCTCTTTGGGTTTGAATGAGGTGCTGCCGCCCGTTGTCTCTGCCTGGATGGTCAACACCCTGTTTGCCTTAGCCGGGTTCGCGCTACTGGCTGAAGCGGATCGATTGCGCTAAGACCGGGGAGGGGCTCTCATGGCTGTTACAAAGAAAAAGGCGAACCGCTTTCTACTCATGGCCTGCTTGGCTTTATTTTTGCTTATTACCGCCTCCGTTCAAGCTGCGGCGCCGGAGCAGCGCGCCCACATTTCGGCCGCGGAGTCCGGCTCTTTTGATCTTGAGGCGCGGACGTTTTTTGGCCGCGGCGATGTGGAGTTAATTTATGATGATGTTACTTTACGGGGCGATGAGTTGTATATCGACTTGGCTTCGGGCGAACTGCGGCTTACGGGAAATGTACTGTTCAGCCAGGATGGGCAGGAAATTTGGGGCGATTTTTTAACTTATAATCTGGAAACGGGCGAAGGCTCCTTTACGGAGGCGCACAGTGAGGTTGAGCTTGCGGAAAAGACCGGTATAATCTTTGTTACCGGCAGTTCTGTACAGCTGACGGACCGGGCCTATCAGGTGGCGGATGCCCAATTTACCACCTGTGATTTGGAAAACAGCCATTACCACGTGGAAGCTAAGGAATTGGAACTTTTGGTGGGCGAAAAAGTGATTATTCGCAGAGTGACCTATTATGAAGGAAAGATTCCCCTTTTCTACTGGCCCTATCTGGCCATCCCCCTGGATACGGATGAGGAAGAACGGTTCTTTTCTCTGCCCGTCTTTGGTTTTAGTGAGCGGGAAGGGTATTTCATGAAAAACACCTTCAATTATCAGCTTAACCCGGGCCATTACGGGAACATTTATGTGGATTTGTTCAGTAAGCTGGGGGTGGCAGCAGGCATTCGGCATAATTATGCCCTCAACGACTGGGGCGATGGTTCTCTATACTTTTACCGCCTGCCCCACGCAGCAAGCCCCATTTTGAAGGCGGCCTGGAAGCATAAGGTTGACCGTAAAAAGTGGGTTTTCAATACGGACACAACCTACGAAGACTCGTGGACGGGCAAATCTTTAAATTCAAAGAGTACTGTGAAAATTACCCTGCCCAAACTCAGCGCGGAGGGTGCCCTGACCTACAAAAATACTCCGGAAAAAAGGGAAAGGGAGTTTCTGGAGTACTCCGGCCGCTGGCAGCAGACGCTCACTGACAACTGGCGGCTTAATCTGCAGGGAAAATGGACGGAGCGCTTAAAAGACGAAGAACGCCTTAAACTTTTGAATTACCTGGGGGAGGCAATTTACAGGCGGGACAAGCATACTTTGACACTAGCGGTGGAACAGCAGTATAACCCCGATCTGCTCACCACTGATAAATCCCTTTCTTGGCGCACTGTGCAGCGCCTGCCCGAGCTGAAATGGGAAGTGAGCGATTTAGGCTTCAATAAACTGCCCCTCAGCTCTCAATTGCAGGTGGGCCGCTACGGAGAAAGGCCTTCACTGCTTAAAAAAGATAGGGTTTTAGGCCAATTAGCCCTGGGCTCCAAAACGTGGCGCCCCACAGACAGCCTAAGCATTACGTATCGGGGAGATGGGGGCGCGGCCTTCTACAGCGGCGGGGATAAGCAGAGCTGGCTGTACGGGCGGATTGCGCTCAATCAAAGGCTGGCCAGGGGCCTAACGCTGAATACCACTTATACTCAGCGCGAAATATGGGGAAAATCGGCCTTTCGTTTTGATGAGAAAAAGCCCTTGCAGACGGTGACTGCGCGTCTTAGCTACAGTCAGCCCACTTGGAGTGCGAGCATCAACGGCGGCTATAACTTGAAGACAAAGAGTTACGATTTGTTAAATGCGCACGGATCCTGGCAGCCCAATGGAAATTGGAATTTATCATTGTCGGTGTATCACGACTTGGATTCGAAGACGCTGCGCAATGTCGTGCCTATGCTGGATTATAAAGCGGGCGAGACGCGCTTGAAAATCGGGGCAAATTATTCAGCGTCTAAAAAGGTTTTCGAGCGCATTGACGGCCGGTTTGCCCTACCCCTCGGTGAGACTTGGCAGATCGGTTATACTGTGAGTTATAAGCCTCCGCAGCAATCTTTCTCGCAGAGCCAATTCACTGTTACCAAGGATCTGCACTGCCGCACCCTGAGTGCGGCCTATGACCACGTACAAAAACGAGTCGCTCTGCAATACACCATTAAGGCCTTTCCCACCCTACCCATCGGTTGGGATTCTGCGAGCGGCTTAGAGCTGTTTAAGTTTGATGATATTGCCGATTTAGTGGGTGAAGGGGAGTGACGGGCTGAGCGCTAAAAAGAAAGGTCTTACTTTGCTTTGTGTTATTCTTATCGGCGCCGGGCTGTATTTCGCCTCCCGCTCTCTGCGGGCACCCGGTTCAACTTCCCCCGCTGAGCCACCCGGTGTGCAATTTGTGGAGACCAAATTGGTGGGCCGCAAAGGGGGGGAAAGGCAGTGGGAGATATTGACCAAATCGGTGCTGCAGCAGGACGATCTGGTCATCATCAGGGATATGGAAAAGATCATCATTTTCCAAGATGAAAAGCCTCATTTAGATGTTCTGGCCCAGGAGGCACTCTGGAGGCGCAAGAAAGATACACTCACCCTGCAGGGCGGTGTGGAGGTGCAGGGCCGGACGGAAGAGTTTTGGCTGCGCAGCGATGTACTGATTCACTCCGGGGCCGATTCGACTCTAACCTCACCGGGGCCGGTGCAGATGCGCTGGGGCGGCCTAAGGATCGGTGCGGATGAGATGATCTATGAATCAGAATCGGGGCTTTTGCATCTTCTGGGCGGCGTTGTCATTGAAGACGGTGAATTAAAGTGGGGTTTAAAGCGGGCCGTATACGATTTAAACCGGGATATTTTGGATTTTTATGGGCACATAGTGTTAGAAACGGAGGCAGAGGCAGGCGATGAGGAAAAATAGGATACTGGGCCTGGCGGCGGTTATTTTTCTTGTGGCGGGGGCGGGTTTAAGCATGGCCGCCGGTCAAAAAGGCGTTTTGAACATTACCGGCGTGCCGGAGGATGTGGCCGCGGGCCGCTACGATCCGGAAGAAGGGCTTTTTTATGCTGATGTAAGCGATTTGGCGGAGGCCTTAATTGAAGTCAAATTCGAAGAGGTGCGCATCAGCGGCAAAGAAATGGAGTGGCGGACTAAGGACAATTATCTGATTTTTAGGCAGTCTGCCCGGCTGGAAAAGGATGATTTCGAACTGACGGCTGATCTGGTGGAGTATTTCGGTGATGAGAAACGGCTGCACGCCCGGGGCGGAGTGGTGGTTACTACAGAAGATGCCACCGTTTATGCCGATCAGCTTGCCTATGATGAAAAGACCGATGAGGCTCTGTTTACGGGTGGCGTAAAGGTGGTCTTTGATGACGGCACGCTGCGGGGCGAGAAATTCTTGATGGTTATGGAAAAAAGTGAGCTGCGTTTCTTCGGCGCCTTTCAGGGCGAATTTGAAGTAGATAGTAATTAATGACAATATTAGCGGGCATTACCACTTAAACCCCAGCTAGGGCCTATGTTATAATTAGGGCACCGGGTGAGGAGGAAGTGTAATGCTCTCTTTTTTTCATGACGGCTTTTATAAAGATCTGATCATCTTATTACTGGTAACGATTGTTCTGGGCGCGGTGTTTTCCCAGGGCATCGCATGGGCTATCGATCTTTATTTTGGCGACACCCTCGATGGTATGATCGGCGAATACGGAGAATACGACCTTGTGCTCCATATTCGGGAGGAGGCGAAAGAGGCGGCCCTGCGCGAGCTGGAACGCATAGGCGAGCAGTCTTTTCCCGGGTATCGGCTTAATCAGACGCTGACAATTGCGGGACAGGCTAATTTTTTCTTTGGGCTGCCTGAAAAATATAGGACAAAAGAGGTTTTGGAAAGCCTAACCTCTTATTTTGGCGCGGTTCCGGGTTTGAACGGCTATTCTTTAATGGTCGAGCCCAGTGTCTTAATTCGGGGTGTCCATCCGGGAGTGCGCCAAGAACTGCTGGAGCAGGTAGATGCCGTTTCCGGGGTAAAGTTCGTTGTCCGCGACGGGACAAATTTAGTTGCGGTGCTCGAGCGCGATGAGGCGACACCTCAAGTCACCGCGGCAATTGAAGATATTCTCGGGCAGTATCAAATCTTAGAATTGCGTTTTCCCATGGGGTTTGAAATCGACACTCACAAATTAGGCGAGCAGGCGCTCGCTCTTTTGCGCGGTCGGACTAAGGGTGGGCGTACCAGCTTTACCAATGTCACATCTGCCGAATATGGCGAGGATTTAGATGCCTTTTTGACCACGCTTGTGGAAATGCGGGACTTTCTGACCAGCTACGCTTCTCAAGTCAGGATTCAAGCGGAACCGGGCGTGCATTTAGCTGTGGGGGAATTGATTGTCATTGGGGCGGGAGGGGAGGAATTTCCCGAACCGGTGGTTGTTGAAGTGACCGGGGTCTACGGAAACGTGGGCGAAGGAATGATTGTGCAGGGAGCACCTGTCCATTCCACCGATAAACTTGTGAGGCCCGGACGCCGCTATCTTTCCGAACAGGAACAGGGCGATTATGTGGGCGAAGTTGAAATTGAAAACGAGCGTTACCGCTTGGCCTACGCCATTGAAGAGAGCCTCCGTTTGTTGGAGGAGCTAGAAGCACTGTCAGTCCAGGCCAGTACGGCAGTTGATAACGCCGATGCGGTGCTAATTACCTTCCAAGAAGCCCTAATGCAGCTGGAAGTTCTGCAGGTGCAGCTGCGCCAGCTCAGTGAAGGGATCATTGAGGATGAAAACAAATCTTCCGGGGAACAGTTTCTGGTAACCTTATTGTTAAACGGCCTGTTCCAGACTTTGGCGCAAACGGCAATTGCCAGCGGCGAAGGGTCGATAGATTCGCTGGAAAACCTAGATATTGAGGCCATGCGCTCCAGCCTAAATGGGATCAGCAGCCAGATTGCCAATGTGCAGGAAATTGACGTTACCGCGATTATTCAACAGATTGGCTTTGTCAGAGATACTCTACCCGATCTGCGCGATGAGGAAATCGGCCAATCCATCCGTCTGATCAATACCTATTTGGGCGGGCAGGTTATTCCCGGTGAACGCATTCAGATTCTGGTGGAGGGCGAACGGGCGGATGAAAAGGGCCTGGAGCGAATGCTGCGCGAAGAGTTGGAAAACCCCTATTTGCATACCTACTCCACCTCGGTGGGGATGATCAACCCCAATGCCAGAGGCGAGATCTTCAGGATCTTAAAGGAAGTGCGCTCCATTGTGGCAGGGCTCCTTTCTATTATTTTTACCATCGTTGTCCTCGTTCTGGACCATGCCACGGTTTTCAGTACTCTTAAGTATCTGCGTTCCTGCGAAAAGCCCGCCAACAGCCGCCTGGGGCGTTTTTTCGACCCGGCTTACTTCTTGGGGGCGGCGGTGGGCGCTATTATCCTAACGGCCGTTTATTACCTCAGCCGCGCCCAAATTCCCTATGTGGGCCTTGGGGGCATTGCCCTGTGTGGGCTGGTTTTAGGGGTCCTCGTTGTCATTCTTGCGGAGCGTTTCAGCCCTGTGGATCGTATGGAACTTATGGCGGGGCAGTCCTTGGGCCTTTCTAACGTGCAGATTATGCGGGAAGTAGTCATCCCTCCCGGCAGGCCCGGTTTATTGAACCTGCTTAACCGGTGGAAGCAGCAATTTTAAAGGAGGTGCTCTTTATGCTGGAAATAAAGAATTTGCATAAACATTATGGGAAAGTAGCCGCCTTGGACGGCGTGGATCTGACAGTTGCCAAAGGTGAAACGGTAGTTGTCATGGGCCCTTCCGGCTGCGGGAAATCTACTCTGATTCGCTGTGTAAATCGTTTGACAGAACCGGATCGGGGCTCAGTCACTTTTGCCGGCCGAGATGTTTTGCGCCTAAACAATGGGGAACTGCAAGACTTAAGGCGCAGCGTGGGTTTTGTCTTTCAGCAGTTCAATTTGATCAATAGGCTCACTGTCCTAGAAAACGTGATGTTCCACCTTGTCTTGGGCGGGATGGATCGGGAAGAAGCGGCTGCAAGGGCCGAAGCCGCCTTAGGCAAAGTGGGGCTCAGTTCAACCAAGGGGCGCAGGCCCGATGAATTAAGCGGCGGGCAGCAGCAGCGGGTGGGAATTGCCCGGGCTTTGGTGACCAACCCCCAATTGATGCTGTGGGACGAACCGACCGCATCTTTGGATCCCATTTTGGTCGGCGAGGTTTTGGAAGTGATGGAGGAATTGGTCAAAACAACGGGTACCACCATGGTTATTGTCACCCACGAGGTTTCCTTTGCCCTGCGTGTTGCCGATCGGGTGGTGTTTATGGATCGGGGCAGAATTGTGGAAGAAGGGGCACCCCGGAAAGTTTTGGAGGAGCCTCGCTCTGAGATTGCCCGGTTGTACCGCAAGCTTTTAGTAAGCTGAGGCGTGAAAAGAGGAAAAGCGGAATAGATGAAGAAAAACAAACAGAGCCGAGTAATCTCGGCTCGCTTGATATGGAGGGGAGAGCATTCAATTGTCAGAGGAACTGCTAAGCCAAATCCGTGGCCTCACCCTGCAGAACGGGGGAGGAATCGGCCATGTCTCCTAAAATAATGATCATTGGCAGTGACAATACCAGTGATCGTTTCGGCGCGGCCTTGGCCCGGGAAATTCTGGCCCTTAATCCGGAAACGTCCCTGGTAGGCGTGGGCGGGCCTTTGATTAGTGCTGCCGGGGTTGAACTTTTATACGATATTTCTGATATGGCCAGCCTGGGTGTTTTTCAATCGATTCGGGGTTCTCAGGTTGTTAAACGTTTGCTCAAACGGGTTGCGCAGGCCATGGACGATCAAAAACCCGATTTGGTGATCCAAATCGGTCTGCCCTTTTTCGAATTTCGCCTTTTGGAAATAGCCCGCGCCAAGGATATCCCCGTTTTCTATTATTATACGCCTTTCAGCCGCGGCCTCTCAGGTGTGAAAACAGGCAACTTCTCGCAGGTAGTGAATAAGGTGTTGGCAATGAGTCGTTTTGAGGCTGAATTATGTGAAGAAATCGGGGTGGAGGCTGAATTTGTGGGCCATCCCCTCAACGATTTGGCCGATTTTTCGCTCACACCCGAACAGGCCCGAAAAGAGTTGGGGCTCCAAGCCGCAGATGGGCGTGTCATAGCCGTTTTACCCGGTTCAAGGGAAGCGGAAGTTAGAAACGTTCTGCCCACCGTGCTGAAATCGTTGAGCAGGGTTGTGGAACAGGAGCCTGATTTAGAAATCATAGTTTCATTGGCGCCCACAATCAGCGCGGGCTCTCTGGAACGGATTGTGAAAAAATGCGGTTGTGAGCGGGTAAGGATAGAAAAGGGTATTTATACCGTTTTGCGTGCGGCCGATCTGGCCATCACTTCTGTTGGTACCGCTTCGCTGGAGGCCTCTTTGCTGGGCATTCCCTCGCTAGCCGTTTACCGCGTACCCGGAACAACGTATTTTGTGGACAGATTATTGGATCGCCGTCCACATCTGACCATAACCAATAATATTTTGCGAAAGACTGTAATACCCGAATACGTACAGAGCGATTTTGGCATTGCAAAAATAGCGGAGGCCATCGAGCATCTGCTCAATGATGGGCAATCCAGGCAGGCGATGCTGGCTGAGTTTAGCAATTTCAAAGCCGAACTGGGTGGGCCCGGCTCAATTAGAAGGGCGGCCGGCGCTGTTTTGCAGATGATTGGATGTGTGAAAGATGGAACTGTATGCTGAAGGCCTTTGTAAACGCTATGGGAAACGGACAGTTGTGGACGATGTCAGTTTTAAGGTGCGGCGCGGCGAAATTGTGGGTTTATTAGGCCCGAACGGTGCCGGCAAGACCACCATGTTCATCATGATTGTGGGGCTGATCAAACCGGATGGGGGCAGCATTTATTTAGACGGCCGCGAGATCACCCGCTTACCCATGTATCAAAGGACGCGCCTGGGATTGGGCTACCTACCCCAGGAACCCTCTATTTTTCGAAAATTGACGGTTGAAGACAATTTAAGGGCAGTGCTTGAACTGCGTTCTCTGCCCCGCTCGGTACAAGATGAAAAACTAGAGGAATTGCTGGCGGAATTCAATTTAGAAGAAGTGCGCTCGCAGCGGGGCAATCAGCTGTCCGGTGGGGAACGGCGGAGAACGGAGATAGCCAGGGCGCTGGCTTTGGACCCTGCCTTTTTGTTTTTGGATGAACCCTTCGCGGGGATCGATCCCATTGCGGTGGCGGAGATTCAAGAAATGGTGGCTCGCCTCCGCTCGCGCAACCTAGGTGTGATCATTACCGATCACAATGTGCGCGAAACGCTGCGCACCACCGATCGGGCTTACATCCTCCATTTGGGCAAAGTATTGATTTCGGGCACCACTGAGGAATTGGCGGCGAATCCTTTGGCCCGCCAGCACTATTTGGGCAGCAGTTTCACCCTTTAAACAGTTTGTGAAGATGTGGGGAAGAAGGTGACAGGCCATGTACGGTTCAATCCTGATTTTAACCCTGGTCGTGGTAGGCGGGGTCATCGCCTATATCGGCGATCGTTTGGGAATGAATGTCGGCCGTAAAAAGCTGACGCTGTTCGGCCTGCGCCCAAAACATACCAGCATGCTCGTTACCATTGTGACGGGCGTTTTAATCGCGGGCGCTTCGATCGGGGTTTTAGCCATTGCTTCCCAAGATGTGCGCACCGCCTTATTCAGGATGAAGCAGATCCAGGCCGATTTGCAGGATCTGCAGTCCGATTTCGCCGAAATGAGATGGCAAAGAGATCTTGCCCAAGAGGAGCTGCTGCAGGCCGAGGAAGAAGTCAAGCTGCAGAAAGATTCTCTCTCGGAGATGACCGCCTATATCGACGTTCTCAGTAAAGAAGCGGGCCTTTTGGAAACTGAAGTGGCCGAGTTGGAAGAAAGCGTGCAGATGATGCGCGAGAACTACGCGCTTGTTTCCACCGCCTTTTGGCAGATTAGAAGTGCTGACATAGCATTTAATGCCAGCGAGGTAATTCTGACCACAGTTCTCAAGAAGGGCCTCAGCAGGGAGCAGATCCAGGCCCAGTTGGAAGATTTTATGTATCAGGTTGATGACGTTGCCTATCGGCGCAGCGCGCGGGCTTCGGAACCGGGAAACTACCGGGCGATTTTCGTGCATGCGGGGGTGCTGGAGTTTGCCGCGGAGGACGCTCTGCTCACTAACGGCGATGTGATTGTCCGGGCGGTAAGTGAGAGCAACACAATTCCCGGCGTGCCCGTAGTGGTCTACTTAGAAAGCTATCCGGATGGCATGATTTTTTCCAAGGGTACTGTTTTAGCCAGCAGCCAGTGGGATCCGGCGAGCGGCATCGAAATTGACCGGGTCATTTTGCAGATCCTCAAGCAGGCGAACAACAGGGCCTTGGATGCGGGAGTGTCCTTGAGCCGCGAATGGCGCGATGCCGTTTTGCTGCCCGGGGACGATTTTCTTAATGCCCTTTATGCGGCGCCGGATATAAAAGAAGCGGTTACAATCAAGTTGATCGTTGCAAAAGATACCTGGCGCTCAAATACACCGGTGGAGCTTTATTTAGCCCTCGAGACAAATTCTCCATAAAATGTAATTATGGTTTATGCAGGGTTTTTCGACTTATTGTGGAAAATTGTTATCGTCAAAACTAATGTTTTGTGCTACAATCACTTCGGATGATCGTTTTCGATCCGGTCGAAAACAGGTTGAGTGCGCTCTTATTTCGAAAAAGATTAGTGTTTGAGAAGGATTTGACGGAAAAGTATAGAATAAAAATCATAATGTAAGCAACTAATTTCAGCAGCTGCAAGGTTCGGTCGGTAGGAAAGGAGGTGCCTAGGGTTTCCGCCAGCCGGAGGCGCTGAAAGATGAATTACGCCTTGTCCGTTGGCAGGTGAGGGAACAAGGAAACTCATTGAAAAATGGGCGAGGGGTTTTCATCGGTATAAGACATAAAAGAAGAAACAAGTGAAACCAAGGGGGTAAAATGAATATGAAATTAAGAAAGCTAGCGTTGGTATTAGTCATTGTTCTTTTGGCTAGTACGTTAGCACCGGCTTTAGCTAAGAGTCCTTTCGCCGATGTCCCTGCAGACCACTGGGCGTATGACTCGATAGTTGAACTAGCCGCTGCAGGTTTGATTGAAGGGTATCCCGATGGCACATACGGCGGTGCCCGCATGATGACTCGTTACGAAGCAGCTATGGTGTTTGCCAGGGCGCTTGCTCGTCTCGAGAGCCGTATGGACATTCTTCCGGAACTCGATCGGGTAAAGGCTGAACTGGCCGCGGAAATCAAGGCCATGCTGCCTGTCGCAGAAGCCCCGGTAGAAACCAAAGTCATTGAAAAAGTGATCATCGACAGAGATGTTAATGACGAAGCTTTGGCTCGCATTCGGGCCACTGAAATCGCCGCCGAGGCACTCGAAGGCGACATCGCGTATGTTGAGAACAGAGTGCTTGGCTTGGTGGACGGTATCCGTTATGACATTAACACGCTGCAAGAACAGGTAGACGGTCTGGAAATACCTTCCCTCGATGAGATTGAGGCCCTGATCGCTGAGCAAATTGAAGCGGCTCTTCTGGCGGGTGCTCAAGACGTAGTTCATGAGACTACGGTCATTGAGAGAGTGGTAGTTACAGATCCCGAACTCACCGAAGAAGACGTTGAGTTGATTGCTGAAGAGCTTATCACCAAGCGGCTGCAGAATTATTCGCGGTTCATCATGGATGTCCTCGCAGCTGACGTCGAAGAGCTCAACAAGCGCATCGATGCTCTGGAAGCTGCCCAGGCAGACCTGGCCAGCAAAGATGAGTTGGCCGCAGTTGAAGCGGACGTTGCCGCTGTTAAAGAAGACGTAGATGCAGTCAAAGCCGACGTAAAAGATCTACAGAAG
>CAZVDE010000024.1:0-23033 GCA_964626065.1 uncultured Clostridiaceae bacterium
TAACACAAATCAATTATACACCAGGAAGGGGAGGCGGTCAAGACAAGCCCCCGAATGGCTAGGACCTTTGCCGGAGGACTTCAAAGAGCAGTACCGCTGCTGCGACTGAAGCGTTTAGAGAGCCTATCCTTCCCCGCATGGGAATAGAAGTCAAAAAATCACATTTTTCCCTAACCAGCCTGCTTAAGCCTTTTCCTTCGCCGCCCACAACCAGCGCCAGAGGACCGGTGAGATCCTGCTGAAAGCAGGCTTCTCCCTCCATATCGGCGCCTGCAATCCAGTAGCCCGCCTTTTTTAGAGTTTCCATGGCATCCACCAGGTTGACCACCCTGCATACGGGCAGGTAATTGGCAGCCCCCGCTGAAGCCTTCATGGCCGCAGCCGTAACGCCCGCGGCCCGCCGTTCGGGAATGATCACCCCATGGGCCCCGGCCGCTTCCGCGCTTCTGATGATGGAACCGAGATTATGAGGATCTTGAATGCCGTCCAAAAGTACCAAAAGCGGCGCCCAGCCCTCCGTTTTATCCCGGGCCAAGAGTTCATCTAAACTGAGGTACTCAACCTGGGCCAATTGGGCTAAGACGCCCTGATGATTGTCTATCTCGCTTAAACGGTCCAAAACCCGGCGATCCACCTCTTGAATGAGTACGCCCCGTTTTTCGGCAAGCGTGAGTATCTGCCGAATAGATCCCTTGCGCTGCCCCTTTGCAATGAGCAGCCTATTAATTTCTCTGCCGGAACGAAGCGCTTCAAGGACCGGCTGGCGGCCTGCAATACTACTCACTAACGTTTAATACCTCTCTTTCAAATTCGCCGAAGGATATGGGGGCGGCCTCTTTCACCAACTCCAGGATGGCCCCGGCATATTGGCGAATCTCATACTGGGCCCCTTTATCCAAGCGCAAATGGAGAAAATTCATCAACGAACTGCCGTTTACGGTCCAGTAAAAACTAGTATAAATGCCTACCGGCAGCACACTGCGGGCCTGTTCTTTGGGCAGCCTGTGTTTTGTAATCAATTCATCGTAAAAATCAAACGCTCTTTCGTTTTCCCGTTTCCAAGCCTGCAGCAGCTCCCCTTCCAGCCTCTCGGGTATATAATAGTCCCGCAGGGCGATGCAGTAGCGCAGAGACTCTTCGTTAAACGAACCAATCCGGTGGCGAAACCACTGCCGGGCCACAAACAGAGGTGCTTTAACGTCAAAAGTATAAACCATTGCTTCAAAGGGGGTCTTATGGCCTGCTTTGATTAAGTGGCGCAGAAGCTGGCGGTTGGCATTTTCCGATTTGGCCTCACTGCGCCAACAGCGCCGAGCATTGCGGATTACCGCCCGGTCTCCCCCCATCTGTTCCAGTAGTTTGACAAAACCATTATTAAGTACCTGCATTAGCATTCCTCCCGGTTTAAGAATTAAGCGAGGGATTGATTTTTTCCAACAGTTCTTTCAGGCGGCCCCTCTGCCCGCTGAGGTACAAATAACCCAAGAGGGCCTCGAACCCCGTGCTGTAGCGATATTCCATCGTATCCGCATGCCGAGGTACCCCTCCCTTAGCATTTCGACCTCGACGCACCACATCCTTTTCCGCATCCGTTAAAATAGGCTGCCAGGCTTGTAGAATGGTGGCTTGGCCCGCGGCCTGCACATATTTCACCGCGCCTTGATGCAGCTCGTGTACTT
Organism: uncultured Clostridiaceae bacterium; assembly: GCA_964626065.1. GTDB lineage: Bacteria > Bacillota > Limnochordia > Darwinibacteriales > Darwinibacteriaceae > UBA3910. The sequence continues at coordinate 1,680 of CAZVDE010000024.1, forward strand.
TAGGTGACTGAGCCGCTAAGCGGGTGCGGATAAAGACCTCGTAAACGGCATCGCCCACATAGGCGAGCACTAAAGGGGACAGCTGATCGGGATTCAACTGCTGTTCTGCAAACACCAAACCACCTACACCTTCCACCTAGGCCCTTGGGCCGTATCTTCAATCACCACACCCAGTTCGGCTAATTCATCCCTGATTTGGTCCGCCAAGGCAAAGTTTTTAGACTGCCTTAGCTCTTCCCTGAGGCGGAGCACTAAATCAAGCAGAGCCGGGGTAAGCCCACCCGTATCCGTTTCTTCGGGCTCAACAACGCCCATGATCTCCGCACCGTAAAGTTCAAACAGCTGCAGAGCCCGGGCAAATACTGCACGGTTGTTACCGCCGTCCGCTTTATAAGTGTTCACCGCCCGCACTAGTTCAAACAAAACACCAATCGCCCTGGCAGTATTGAAATCGTCACTGAAAGCAGCCAGCAAATCATCGCCCAGCCCATCAATTTCTTTCGATGCTTTCCGCTCCAAAACTCCTTCCGGGCCCGTCCCCGCCTGCTGCAGATCCGCTTTGAGGGCGCGCACCGCAGCATTAAGGCGGCTCCAACCCCTCTTTACTTCTTCAATCTTGCCTTCGTAGTATTCTAAACCGGAACGATAGTGGGTGCTTAAAAGGTAAAAGCGCAATAATTCTTTGGGATAGCGTTTCACCATCTGGTTCACCGAAATAACATTGCCCAGCGATTTGGACATTTTCGTGTCCTTCAAGTTCAGCATGCCGTTGTGGACCCAAAAACGCGCTAAAGGTTTGCCTGTGGCCGCTTCGCTCTGGGCAATTTCATTTTCGTGGTGGGGAAAAATAAGATCGCTGCCGCCCCCGTGAAAGTCGAATTCTGTCCCCAGATATTTGTAAGCCATGGCGGAGCACTCGATATGCCAGCCGGGCCTGCCCTGCCCCCACGGACTTTCCCAAGCCGGTTCCCCTGCCTTGGCCTGTTTCCAGAGGGCAAAATCCACCGCTTCCCGTTTGGCCGGGTCAATCTCAAAGCGAGTCCCTTCCCGCAATTCGGAAAGCCTTTGTTTGCTTAATTTGCCGTAACCCGGAAAAGAAGCCACATGGAAAAACACATCGCCGTTTCCCCGATAGGCGTGTTCTTTTTCCACAAGCTTTTCAACAAACCCGATGATCTCGGGGATATGTTCGCTCACTTTGGGATAGTGGTCCGCCCTTTCGACGCCCAGCGCGTCCATGTCAGCCAAGTATTCTGCGGTATAACGCCGAGAAATATCCAAGGCCTCCAGCCCCTGTTCTTGGGCTCTTTGAATGATTTTATCATCCACGTCCGTAAAATTTTGGACATGGACGGTAGTATAGCCTCTGGAGCGGAAGAAACGCTTGATCACATCCCAAATCACGCTGGGCCTGGCATGGCCCAAATGGGTTTCGGAATAGGGGGTCACACCGCATACGTAGATGCTTATCTCGCCCTCCTTTTTAGGTACAAATTCTTCCTTTTTTTGGGTCAAAGTGTTATAAACATAGATTTTGGTCATATTCACGCCTCCCAGCAAAATCAAAGCGGCCCGGTCTCAACAGAGACGAGGGCCGCGGTTCCACTCTGCTTCTAAGGGCACCGGCAAATAGTGCCCCAGCACTCAAACACGATAACGAGCGTACCGTCCAAGCCTACCCCGGCTGTGCCGGCTCGGTTGGAGGATCGGGGGTGCATTTGGGCCGTTTCCGCCTGAGGATGTTTTCAGCAGGCCATCCCTCTCTGTCAAGCTTTCGAGCTTACTCTCCCCGTCATCTCCGTCTATAATTATGAGTTTATTATATGTAACATCAGCCGTGAAGTCAATTGCTCAACCCCGTTTTAACTGCGCCAAAATATGCGCGGCTGTACCTATCCGATAGCCGGTGGAGATGCGGCGCACCGTCCGGTCTTTACCCACTGTGAGCACAATGGGCAGGGCGTAAGCTATGTTTCGCCCCGGACCGCCCTCAATGCTCTGCAGCACCCGGTAAGATCGATCAAGGACAACCACCGAGCCTGCGGGCAGCGCGGAATAATCCCGGGAGCTAAAGACTTCGCCCATTTTGTCTTCACCCAGGCTAAAAAGGAGTTGGGCGCCCAGTTTTTCAAACTGTTCCCCTTGGCCGCATAAATCCCGCAGTAGGTGCCTGCTGGGCTCCCGTTCGGGGTCGAGCCAAACTAAAACCAGCGGCTTTTCAGTCAAGATTTTATCCAACTCTACGGCGCGACCCGTCCCGACTTCAATCAGCACCGCTCCCCGGGCCAGCTCACCTAGGGCGGGGGCGGCCGTTATCTGACCGACGGGGCGCAGGGCGACGACGGAGGTTTGGCCCTGTTTAACACAGAATGTTGTCAAATACCCCGTTATACTTCCATCCTGCAGCCGACGGCCCGCCGTCAGCCGATAACGGCCGGGCCTGACGGGCAGCTCAAATGAAAAATCCGCATCGCTGCATGCCTCTTCATCTAAACCTTTGAAGCGAAGCGTATGGAAACAGCCCGCTTTTAGCCTGGCTAAACTAAAATCTTGGAAGTATTTCTGCTCACGCAGACCCTCCGCCCTCTGCAGCGCAATTATGCCCGTGCCCGAAGCGTTTGTAAAACCCGCATCAAGCCAAATGCCCTGCAAAAGGTACTGGGCCGTACCATCCACAGCCGACAGGCGGGCGGCGATGCCGCAGCTCCTAGCCAGCGCAACGAACAAAATTCGTCTGGCCGTTACATCGCCTGCCCGCAGTTCGAACACGCCTCGGGGCGTAGGCCAACCGTTTTGCCCGTTCTGCGGTACCGAGTTTATATTTTTGTCGATCCAGACTTTGATTGCGGCCGGATCAGCACGAAACCGAGCCCGCTGTTTGGCGGTAAAGCGGCTGCGGAAGAACTTTCTGTAGGGCCGCAGAACTTCCAGAGAAATTCTGGGCTGCAGCACATAGGCGCGAAAATCCGCCGCGGAATAGCGCCCTTGATAGGGCAGCGAGCCGGACAGGTGGTCGTGGAGAGTATGGGCGTTAATATCGGTCAAATCCTTGGCGGCAAGCACCGTTAAAAGATCCAAAGCCGCCGCTCGGCAGCGCGGGTCTGCCTTTTGCAAGAAAGCAGCTAGTGCGGGGCCGTTGCCCCTGGCCCTTTCCAAAACAGCAGCCGTTTTATCGCTGTCAATTTGCAGCTTTGCGCCCAAGTCAGCTGCGGCGGTGGGCGAAATAAACCGAGCTTCATATTCCGCCCTAATTTTAGTTTCTTTTTTTAGGCGCTGATCGTTTTTTGCCTTTTCCGCCGGGCTGACCTCGGGTCCGCCCGCGGGCTGCGGCGGCGGAGCGGCGAAGTCAAATTCCACCGTTTCGAGGGGAAATCTCTCAGTCAGTACCACCTCTACTGCGGGTGGGCCATCCGCCTTAGCGAAAGCAGACCCCCACGCTTCACCGCAAGATGCATGCACCAAAAGATCACCCAAACCGGTGGTCAAAGCCGCTTCGCCTTTATCATCCGCCTTTAGGCGGGCTATGGAGGAAAACCCCCCGTAATTAAAGACTTGAAAATCAAATCTTGCACCCGAAACAGGCCTACCCTCGCTATCTTTAGCAGCCACACGCAGCCGGCGCACCGGGGCGTAATTGGGCAGAAGGTTGAGCTCCGTGAACCCATCTTCCCTTTGCACTTGTTCCTCCGGGCCGGCATAGATTGTGCCGGGAACTTTAGTGTGCAGCAGCATCGCCCTTTTAGCCGGCCCCGCGAACCAGCCCATGTTCAACCTCGGTTCAGGCTCGCAGGCACCTAAAAAATGCCAGCGGCCGCCCGCCCAGGCCTCAACCCAGGCGTGGTTAGAATCGGTGTGGGACCAGCGCGGAGTATACACTTGGCGGGCGGGCAAACATAAACTGCGCAGGGCTGCCACCAGAAGCGCCGATTCTTCGCCGCAGCGGCCCCGGGCGGAGCGAACCACGGTCAAAGGAGAGGCGGTGCGAGGATCCGTAGCGGTATATGTAGCTTTTTCATGACACCAGTGGTTCACCTCTAAAATGGCTTGTGCCATGGAAAGGTGTTCAACCCGCTCGATTAGTTCCTGAAAAAAGTAGGGGCGATAGTCTTCAATCATCTCGTTGCTGATGCGGTAGGGCAAGACAAAATGGAGAAACATCTCCCCGCTTACAGCAGCACCCCAGGGAAGAGTATTTTTCGCTTGCAGGCTGTGGCGCACATGCTGCAAAAAAAGGCTGCCATCATAATCCGCCAAATCAACAAAGGGCATGAAGGCATATAAAAATTCCAGTGCCACCCGTTCCTCTGCGCCCAAAACTTCGTCAAACACAGAAAAGAGGGCCTCCCTTCTGCCCCGGGCCAATTCTTTTTTCTGCTCCAGTGCGGCGCGAATAGTCTTTAAATCGGCGGCACTGAGCCCGAATGGGTACATATGGCCGTTCACTCCCCTCGACACAGGCTGACGATGGCCATGGCCTTGATCCCCTCCCGCCTGCCCACAAAGCCCAGGCCCTCCGCGGTTGTGGCCTTAATGTTGACCCTCTGTGGGCAGATTCCCAATGCCTGCGCGAGTTCTGCCCGCATAGCCCCTTTATGGGGTGCGAGTTTGGGCTCCTCGGCCATAATCGTCAGATCCACATTATTCACCACAAGCTTGTCCCGCTGCAAGAGGGCAACAACCTCTCGAAGCAGCTTAAGGCTGGAAACATTTTTAAGCTTAGGATCGCTGTCCGGAAAGTGCTCGCCGATATCACCTCGGCCCACGGCGCCTAAAAGGGCATCCATCAGGGCATGGACCGCGACATCTGCATCAGAATGCCCCAATAGCCCCTTCGCAGAGGGTATTTCAACACCGCATAAAATCAGGGGCCGCCCGGATGCAAAGCGGTGCACATCCCAACCGCTGCCAACTAAAAAGGTTCCGTGGCCGGGTAAATCTTCCGGAGTAGTGATTTTGATGTTTTTATAATCACCCCGGACAATAAAGACCGGTTTGCCCAGCGCTTCCAAAAGGGCGCAGTCATCTGTCGCGGCCCACTTGTTTTTTTCCGCTGCGGCATGGGCCTGTAAAATTAAATGGTAGGCGAAGACTTGCGGTGTCTGCATAGCCCACAGTTCCCGGCGGGGCAGCGTCTCGTGGACAAAACCGGCATGAACCCGTTTAACAGTATCTGTCACCGGCACGCCGATTCCAACTGCCAGATGTTCTTTTGCCGCCTGTAAAGCCCGATAAACCACATCAGCCCCCAGATAGGGCCTTGCCCCGTCATGAATGATCACCCAGTCCGTATCCGCCGCTAACGCCAACAGGCCTTTATAGACACTCTGCTGCCTTTCGCGACCGCCAACCACAACTCTAACCGGCTTATCAGGCGCGTATTCGTTCACTATTTCCTGCATTAGTTGCAGATCAACATCCCTTGTTACCACTACCAACTCGTTGACTTCGGGCAGTGCTGCCAACAGTCCTAGGCTGTGGGCAATTATGGGTTTACCATTGAGGGGCAGAAAGACTTTGTTGCCTTCTGCTCCCATGCGCTTGCCCGAACCGGCCGCTGCAATTACAACCCCTGTTTTCAACGCCGCTACCTCCTTTGAGCAGCAAAAAAGGCCCGATGGATACATCAGGCCCCGCTACCGGTATAACTTTATAATGCCCGTTCCATAGATTTGGGTTTTGCAAAGATCATCCGCCCCGCCGCGGTCTGCAGAACACTGGTCACTAAAACGCCAATCGTCTGGCCGATATAGCGCCTGCCGCCGTCAACGACGATCATTGTGCCATCATCGAGATAGGCCACGCCCTGGCCCTGCTCTTTGCCGTCTTTAATCACATTGACCTGCAGTTCTTCGCCGGGTAATACGACCGGCTTGACGGAATTTGCCAGTTCGTTAATATTCAGCACGGGCACCCCGTGCAGTTCACACACTTTATTCAGATTGTAGTCGTTTGTAACCACTTTACCGCCAAGTTCCTTAGCCAACCTAACGAGTTTTGTATCTACCTCGCTAATGTCTTCAAAATCTTGTTCCAGGATGCGTACGGTGGAATAAGGTTCCTTTTGAATTTTATTGAGAATATCCAAGCCCCTTCTGCCCCGATTTCGTTTTAGGACATCAGAGGAGTCGGCAATATGCTGCAATTCTTCCAAAACAAAACCCGGTACGATCAGATCCCCTTCCAAAAAACCCGAACGGGTGATATCTGAAATTCTTCCGTCAATGATCACGCTTGTGTCCAATATCTTGGCAGAAGCCTCAGCGCCTCCGTTGCGGCGTACCTGTCCTTGGGACCGTACGAAAACATGCAGGAAATCTTCCCTTTTTCTTAAGCCCACAACCAAGCCCAAGTACCCCAAGATAAGTCCAAAGACAATGGGTGCATACACCCCTACCACGGGAATTCTCAATAATGGAATGGAAATCACCAAGCCGAACAACCAACCAATAACTAGACCAATCAAGCCGCTTAACAGTTCATTTGCAGGTGTTTTCAAAAGGGCATGAATGATTTTTTTACTGCCTGCCCTAATTCCTTTGAAAACCGGCAGGCCCAAGGCCAAGCCCACTAAGGCACCGATTAGAACAAATAGACCTATTAAATAGTTATGATTAATTAATCCCGACATAACACCGGTCCTCAGCACAAATAGTGCGCCAGAATAACCTAAAAACCCGCAAATCATTCCCAACACAATCCTAACGAGTATAACCAAACTACGCTTCACCTCCCACTCAAATCAATCTCTGCGATAGTTTAGTCCGTTCAAGATGTAGTATTACCGATTCGGCCCGGGGTATTCTTTTTAAGATGAATTTTAAGTAGTATTTCACCTCCTATTCTTCATCGGTGAAAAATCCTTCTATTGTCCCCATGATGTCCTCTTCGGTGGAATTTTCTGCGATTACTAGTTCGCTCACTAAAATCTGCCTAGCAGTATCAAGCATTTTCTTTTCTCCGGTGGAAAGGCCTTTATCATTATCACGTATCGTAAGATTGCGCACGACCTCAGCCACTTCGAAAATATCTCCGCTCTTAATTTTCTCCATATTAGCACGATAGCGCCTGTTCCAATTGGTTGACATTGCGCTTTTTTCCTGCTGCAGTATTTCGTAGACGCGGCTAACATCCTCTTCGCCGATCACCTGGCGAACCCCCAAATTTTCAACGGAGTTCATGGGGATCATCACTTTCATATCACCGATTGGCAGTGCCATAATATAATACTTTTGCTTTTCACCCAAAATTTCCCGTTCTTCAATTGCCACGATGACCCCGGCACCGTGCATCGGATACACAACATTATCACCAACGTTGTACACCGAGAACCCCCCTTTATCAACTCCCCGTATGTATTTTCAAGGTAGCCAAGCTAAAGACGGAGTTGATCTTGATCTACCAAGTTTTTATCAGGTTCTTATAATAAATTTATCACTTTCTGCCCTTAAAGTCAAACTAACTCAATCTTTTGCCATTGTTCGTAACTTGACAATCGTTTTTAGGAACAATTATAATGAAATGAGAACCGTCCAGCTCAATCGGCGAGGGGAGAGACTGAAATGACTAAACAAGTAACCACTTGTGAACACTTTCAGGAAAACGTAGAGCGGAACCTTATCCGTCACTACAGCATCTTAGATATTATCGGCAAATTCCAAGATACAAATGCACGCATCAACAGGGCCCTGTTCCGGGCCGTCACATCGTGCGGATGTGTGGAAATTAACGCCGCTAAGCAGGTTTTACCCAACGATTGTTCTTTTGAGGATATCCGCGACCATATCCAGTCCCACTTAGAGGGCAAACTCTGCGAAAACTGCAGGGAGGTTCTGGAAGCGGAGGTGGGCCAAAACCTGTTTTATTTAGCCGGGCTGTGCAACGCTTTGGGACTTGATCTAGAAGAGATCATTGACAAAGAAAACCAACGGGTCAGCACATTAGGCATATTCCATCTGCGCTAAAGGTGACTATCCACCAGCACCTGCTCTCTGATGCGGCGCAAGCCGTCCTTAATGGCCCGGGCCCTCACTTCACCAATGCCTTCCACTTCGTCCAGTTCCTCTATCGTCGCGTCCACTATTGTGGAAAGATCCTGAAACTCTTTTACCAAGTTTTCCACAACGGGCATGGGCAGGCGCGGTATTTTCGCTAAAATACGGTAACCGCGCGGTGTGGCGGGTTGGTCCAGGCTGGTCATGCTCGAACCGTAGCCCAGCACCTTACAGATTAGATTTAGGTTGAGCAGATCCTCCGAATCCCACTCCACCAACTGCTTCCATGCTTCTTCCAGTTCTTCGTTTTCGTCCGTGAAATAATCCTTAAAGACAAGCAGGCCTTCGTCTTTAATATCCGCCATCAATTCCTCCAACTGCATTTTTACCAAGCGGCCTTCCAGCCCTAACTGGAGTACATAACGCTCTATTTCCCGCGCGATGCGGGACACCATCTGGCTGCGCTGTAAAACGGTGGTCACATCGGTGAGCGTGACCAAATCCTCAAATTCCAAAGCGCTTAAATTGACTAAAGACTGGCGGAAAACACTGCGGTATTTTTCCAGGGTGGACAAAGCCTGATTCGCTTTGGCCAGAATCACGCTTACATCCCTTAATATGTACTTCCAAGTTCCTTTATAAATAGTAATTATATTACGCCTTTGGGAGATGGAAATAACCAATTGGCCCGTTTGTTTTGCCACCCGTTCGGCAGTCTTGTGGCGAGTGCCCGTTTCATAACTGGGAATCATGGCATCGGGTATGAGCTGGGCATTGGCATATAAAATCTTCTTGGCGTCAGTAGATAAGACGATCGCCCCATCCATTTTAGCCAGCTCGTACAATGAGGCGGGGTGCATTTCGGAGTCAATGCGAAAACCGCCGCTCACCAGCTCTAACATTTCCGGGCTATCCCCGACCGCTATCAATGCGCCCGTTTTGGCCTTTAAAATGCTCTCCAGGCCCTCGTAGAGCTGGGTGCCGGGCGCCACCAAAGCCAGGTCTTTATAAATCCTCTCATTTTCGCGCATTAGCTCACCCTCTTTCCACCGTTATTCTCAATGCTTCTTGAATAGAATTTACACCCCGCACAGTTATGGGCTCACAGCCGCTCACATTCTGTTTGGGGATCACGCATTCTTTAAACCCTAAACGGTGCAGTTCGTTGAGGCGCTGTTCCATGCCGCGTACGGCGCGAATCTCCCCCGCCAAACCAACTTCGCCCAACACCGCCAAGAGCGGGTCAACGCTGACATTAACAACACTGCTGGCAACCGCGACCGCCATACCTAAATCGAGGGCGGGTTCCTGCAGTTTTAGTCCCCCCGCTATATTCAAAAAGATATCTTGGGCCTGCAGGGGGTAGCCCTGCCTTTTCTCCAAAACCGCGAGGATAATGGAAAATCGCTGGTAATCAACGCCTGTCACCTGGCGCCTGGGGTTACCGCCGAAAGGGGCGGGGGCGGCTAGAGCCTGCACTTCCACCAAGAGCGGCCGCGTGCCCTCCATATAGGGAACCACGACCGAACCGGAACTTCCCACCGGCCTCTGCGACAAAAGAAACTGCGAAGGGTTGGGCACAGCAACTAAGCCCTCACCGCCCATTTCAAAAATCCCCACCTCGTGGGTTGAGCCGAAACGATTCTTAACTGAACGAATAATGCGAAAAGAGGTGTGCACCTCACCTTCGAAATAAAGGACGAAGTCCACCGCATGCTCCAAAACTTTGGGGCCTGCCAGGCTGCCCCCTTTAGTCACGTGGCCCACCAGCAAAATGGAAATATCATTCCCTTTAGCTATCTGCAAAAAACGGCCGGTAGATTCACGCACTTGGCCCACACTGCCCGGAGCAGATGAAATTTCGTCCACAAACATTGTTTGAATGGAATCAACGATTACCAGCACAGGGCGCTCCGCATCGATCATCTCGCATACCGCGGCTGTACTTGCCTCACTGACCACAATAAGCCTTTTCTCCACCGCTCCCAGGCGCAGGGCTCTCAATTTGAGCTGGCTGACGGACTCTTCCCCCGTTACATATAAAACCGTGCCTTGTTCACGGGCAACGGCGCTGGCCACCTGCAGCAGCAGAGTGGATTTCCCGATTCCCGGATCCCCGCCAATCAGTCCTAAGCACCCGGGCACCAAACCCCCACCTAAAACTCGATCAAGTTCGGGGATGCCCGAACTAAACTTGGTTTCCGCACTATTTTCAACCTCGGTGATGGGCACCGGTTTGCTGCGGCTTACCCAAGTCCGGCCGCTTTTTTTGACGGGCTGCACCGCTTCTTCCACGATAGAATTCCATTCTCCGCAGCGGGGGCATTTACCCATCCAACGCGCGCTTTCCGCGCCGCATGATTGACAGACGAAAACAACGTTTTTCTTAGCCACAGACAACCCTTTCTAACACTGCCATATTTTTACTCTACCATTAATTATACCATTAGAAAAAGGAGTGCACAACCGCCGAAGCGGCATGTACACCCCTTTTTTCTGAAAGTACTTAATAAAAGACGAATTCCCCCTCTTTAGCATCCACCGTTATGGTACCTCCTTCGCCGAAGGTGCCCTTGAGGATTTGTTCGGCCAGGGGATTTTCAATAAAGCGCTGAATTGCCCTGCGCAGCGGACGGGCCCCGAAGTCGGGATCGAACCCCTTGTTTGCCAATAGATCCTTAGCCATATCGGTTACAACCAGCTCGATGTCCATGCCGCTGAGCTGAGTGCGCAGATCCTTGAGCATAATATCAACAATTTGTCCGATATGCACCTTGTTGAGAGCATGGAATACCACAATTTCATCTACCCTGTTTAAAAACTCAGGCCGGAAAGTCCTTTTTAATTCCTCCGTAACCTTGTTCTTCATCGTTTCATAGTCACCGCGCTCATCAACTGCCGTCCTAAAACCGATACCCGAGTCACGGTGAATTTGCTGGGCGCCGACGTTAGAGGTCATGATTACTACCGTATTGCGGAAATCAACCACGCGCCCCTTGGCATCAGTGAGCCTGCCATCTTCTAGGACCTGCAGCAGGATATTGAACACTTCGGGATGGGCCTTTTCAATTTCGTCAAATAAGACGATGGAATAGGGTTTGCGCCGCACCTGTTCTGTGAGCTGGCCCCCCTCATCGTAACCAACATAGCCCGGAGGGGCTCCCACTAAGCGGGCCACCGCATGCCGCTCCATGTATTCCGACATGTCCAGCCGCACCGTGTTGTCTTCATCGCCAAACAGCGCCTCCGCCAAAGTTTTGGCAAGTTCTGTCTTGCCCACGCCGGTGGGGCCGAGAAAGATAAAGGAACCAATGGGCCGTTTGGGATCTTTTAGGCCCGCATGTGCCCTTCTTACAGCTTGGGAAACAGCGCCGATCGCTTCTTCCTGACCGATCACCCTGCGGTGTAAGACTTCCTCCAAATTAAGCAGCCTGACCGCTTCTTCCTCCGCTATTTCAGTAACGGGAATCCCGGTCCAATCTGCAACCACTTCGGCGATATCCTCTTCCGTCACGACGGCCTCCGCCCTGCCATGGCTGCTGCGCCATTCGCTGCGCTTTTTCTTCAACTTCTCTTCGAACTGCTGCTCATCATCTCGCAGGCTCGCCGCCTGTTCAAACTGCTCATTTTTGATGGCCGCCTCTTTTTCAATGCGAATCTCTTCGATTTTGGCCTCCAGCTCTTTAAGCTCAGGCGGGGCAACCAAACCGCTCAAGCGCACTTTCGAGCCCGCCTCGTCCATCAAGTCGATGGCTTTATCGGGCAAAAACCGGTCACTGATATAGCGATCGCCCAAACGCGCGGCAGACACAATCGCTTCGTCTTTAATTTTCACTCTGTGGTGTGCCTCATAGCGATCCCGCAAGCCTTTAAGAATCTCTATCGTTTCTTCCACCGTCGGTTCATCCACCATTACGGGTTGGAAACGCCGTTCCAAAGCGGCGTCTTTTTCCACATGTTTTTGATATTCATCCAACGTGGTGGCCCCTATTGCCTGCAGTTCGCCCCGGGCCAAGGCAGGTTTAAGGATGTTGGCCGCATCAATTGCCCCTTCCGCGGCGCCGGCTCCAATGATGGTGTGCATCTCGTCGATGAATAGGACCACATCGCCCGATTGGCGTATTTCTTCCATTACTTTCTTCAAGCGTTCCTCAAATTCGCCCCTGAATTTGGAACCAGCCACCAAGCTGCCCAAATCCAACGTGACGACACGCTTGTTGTTTAAGGTCTCGGGCACATCGTTTTCATTAATTTTTAGCGCCAGTCCCTCCGCGATTGCGGTTTTGCCCACGCCGGGCTCACCGATTAAAACGGGGTTGTTTTTGGTGCGGCGGCTTAAAATTTGAATCACCCGCCGAATTTCTTTTTCCCTTCCGATCACGGGGTCCAATTTGCCCTCTTTAGCTAAAACAGTAAGATCCCGGCCAAATTGATCGAGCGTAGGCGTTCTTTTGGCCGAGGCCGCCCGGCCCTTTGTTTGGCCGCGGCCGCCCAATTGGCTTGTGAGCTGATTGCGCACACCATCTAAATTCGCGCCTAAGTTAGTCAAGACCTGCGCGGCCACCCCTTCCCCTTCCCGGATCAGGCCGAGCAGAAGATGCTCAGTGCCTATATAAGTGTGGCCTAGGCGCCTAGCCTCATCAAAGGCCAACTCCAAAACCCTTTTTGAGCGGGGTGTGAATCCAATTCCCCCTTCTGTGGGCTGGCCCCCGCGGCCGATCATGCGTTCAATTTCATTGCGTACTTGATCAATGCTGATACCTAGGGACAGCAAGGATTGGGCCGCCACATCTTCGCCCTCCGCAATCAAGCCCAAGAGAAGATGTTCTGTGCCGACAACATTGTGGCCCAAACGGCGTGCCTCTTCTTGAGACAAAACGATCACTCGCTGTGCCCTTTCAGTAAAACGACCGAACATATTCGCACCTACTTTCTCTATCTTCTAATTTCAATTATTCTTGCAAAGCTTCCCGAATCAAACTGGCCCGCAGCCGGTCGCGCTCTTTCACCGGAAGGGCTTGGCCCATGATCTTCTGCAAATGGGCGGAACGAATCTGCACCAGTAACTGTTTTAACGATTCGGGATCGTGTAATTTAATCACGGCCAAATCCACTCCCAGTTTCAAATCGGATAATAGCTCCATCGCCTCCCGGCTTGTTATCGTGCGCGCATTTTTCAAAATTCCATAGGAGCGGTATAACCAATCCTCCGTCTCCAGACGCCTTTCTTCTTCCAAGAGGTATTCGCGGGCTTGGCGTTCACTGTGCAGAAGCTGCTCAGTAAAGCGGCCCAGATATTCTATAATTTCGTCTTCTTTATGCCCCAAAGTAATCTGGTTGGACAACTGAAAAACGTTGCCCCACACATCGCTGCCCTCCCCATATAGGCCTCTCACCGTTAAGCCGAATTTGGAAACGGTACCCAAAATGTCCTTGACCTTCTCCAACCTGCGCAAAGCGGGCAGGTGCAGCATAACGGACGCTCTTAGGGCGCTGCCCACATTGGTGGGGCAGCTGGTGAGATAACCCAGCTTTAAGTCAAAGGCAAAATCAAGCTTTTTTTCCAAAACGTCATCTATTCCGTCAGCCAGATCCCAGGCTTCGTCAAGCTGCAAGCCCGGTTTGAGCACCTGAATGCGCAGATGATCTTCTTCGTTGATCATGATGCTCACATTGTTTTCTCGGTTTAGCATGACCGCTTTATGCTGCGGGTTTTGGGCATGGCCCGGGCTGATCAGATGCTCTTCGACTAATATTTCCCGCTGCAGCGAGTCCATGATGGCCATCTCTTGATAGTCAAAATCCCCGAACTCGGCCAGCGCCGGCAGCATGGACTGCACCCGGCTTAAAATTTGTTTGAGCTGTTCTCGTTCCGCCGCACCGGGAAAAGGAAGGCCCTCCAGGTTGCGGGCAAGCCTACAGCGGGTACCCAAGACTATATCGCCCTGGGGGCCCTCCTCTTTCATCCAAGAACTATTTTTCTCCATTAGCTTGCCCCTCCTCCCTCAGTTCTGTCTGCAAACGTCGAATTTCATCACGATACACCGCGGCCTGCTCATAGTCTTCCACACGGATGCATTCTTCCAGCCGCTTTTGGAATGTCTCTATTTCCCTGCCCATTCTGGCTTTAGGATGGGTGCGGGCCGGGACCTTCCCGGTATGGTTGATCGAGCCGTGCAGCCTTCTTAGAACGGGATCGAGTTCCTCCTGGAAAACCCCGTAACAGGCGCCGCATCCCAAGCGGCCCGTTTTTTGGATATCACCTAGGGTAAAACCACAGGTGGAGCACTGCTTCAAACTCTTGGCCCGGCCGATCTTCCCGGCCAGTCCCCCATGCTGAAACATGCTGGAGAGAATGTTCCCAAGATCGAAACCAAGGCTGAAGCCCGGATGGCCTTGGGCACATTCCTGACAAAGATGCAGTTCCGTTTTTTTGTCATTTTCAATCTGCACAATCTTGACATTCGCTTCGTTTTTGCCGCATTTCTCACACAACACTTTAGTCCCCCCTAACCGGCCGACTTAATAATCCAAAATAGCAGCGCCCGCAGTAAACTGGCGCGCAATAGTTCTTTTCCTTCGCCCACCGTGCTGACTTCCTGCTGAATAATGCCCCTGATTAGGCGCATTTCTTTTTGATCGATCAGCTGCATATCCTTAAAGCGGGCCAAAATATTTTCCATCTGCCTTTCTTCCAGCTCTTCGCCAATACTCTGCAAAAGATGGACGGCATGGGCAAACCGATCCTCAACATGCACCCGGCCCACCCGAATATAACCGCCGCCGCCCCTTCTGCTTTCCACCACATAACCGCGCTCCAAACTAAAGCGGGTGGTGAGAACATAGTTAATTTGCGATGGAACACAGGCAAAGGAATCAGCAAGCTGGGCCCGGCTCAGCTCAATACTGTTCGTTTGGCTTTCCCTCAACATTCTTTTGATGTAAGCCTCGATGTGATCCGCCAGGGTACCCATTGTTCACCTGCTCTCTTTGACTATTACTGACGTTAAGTTAATTATAGCATATTACGGGGGGATTTATGCAACCCCCCCTGGCTTGGTCAGGCAACGTCAAAAGGCCCATTCTTGCCTTTAAGAGCGCTAAAACGGTGGAAATAGCAAAATTGCTCTTAATTGCGCCCGTTTAGACATAAACATAGTTAGAGGGGAGTGGCAGTCATGATCAACTATATTTGGTTTTTTATGATCCTGGCGGGAGTAATCAGCGCGGCCGGCAAGGGCCAAATAAACCTGGTGACAGAAGGAATTTTACAGGGCAGCGAACAAGCGGTTCTTGTGGCCGCAGGCTTAATCGGCATGCTCACTTTTTGGTCGGGGATGATGCGCATTGCCCGCGATGCGGGCTTAATCAAAAGCCTGTCGCGCCTTATGGGCCCGCTGGCTCGCCGCCTATACCCCGAGGTACCCGCGGATCACCCGGCCATGGGTGCAATTTTACTCTCCATGAGCGCCAATTTCCTCGGCCTGGGCAATGCCTGCACCCCGCTGGGTTTAAAGGCCATGGCGCACCTACAGGAACTAAACCGCGCTAAAGATACCGCTTCCGATGCCATGTGCACATTCATGGCGGTGACCTCATCGAGCCTGACCGTGATCCCCACTACGATTATTGCCCTGCGGGCGGCCCACGGTTCGAATTCACCTACTGATATTATCGGGCCCGTGGTGGCCGCCACCTTTTGCTCAACCGTGGCAACGATCATCGTCGATCGCCTGCTGCGTAAATTCAAAAAAAGATAGGGGGATAAATATGACTGCCGTGATCCGGATCGTTTCCCGCTGGGCCATTCCCTTCTTTGTCCTGGCCATAACAGCCTGGGGCATGAAACAAAAGGTTCCGATTTATGAAAGCTTTGTAGAAGGTGCAAAAGAAGGCTGGCAGACAGCCCTGCGCCTTTTGCCCTACTTAGCGGGGATGCTGGTGGCAATCCAAATCTTCCGTCATTCGGGCGCCCTGGACGTGCTTACCGGTTTTCTTTCCCCGCTAACTGACTGGCTGGGTTTTCCCAAGGAAATACTACCCCTGGCGCTGATGCGCCCCATCTCCGGTTCGGGCTCTTTAGCCCTACTAACGCAGGCACTCCGGCTTTACGGCCCCGATTCCTTTCTGGGCAGATTGGCCGCAACGCTCATGGGCAGCACCGAGACCAGCCTGTATGTGCTCACTGTCTATGCCGGTTCCATCGGGCTTAAGAACACCCGGCATACTTTAGCCACCTCGTTGATCGCAGATCTGGCCGGCTACGCGGCGGCGCTTTATGTGGTCTTATACTTTTTCGCATAAACCCCACTCTCCGGGACATACTTATTATGAACAGCTGCCAAAGAAAGGAAAGGGCCATGGAAAAGTTGACCCGCAAAGAAAAAAGAGAAATGATTGCGGCCGCGATGAAAGCCATCAGAGAACAGCCCGATCTTACTCCCGCGGCCCGCGAACGGGGTTTGGACACACTGCAAAAAGCATATGAAAGAGAGGCGCCGGGTAAATAGGGAAAAGGGTTGGCTCTTCCCCATGTCGTATACATATCTGTAAAGAAAGACAATAAAGGGGAGTGCCCGCATGTCAAACCTTTTTCGCCATATTCCCGCCGTGGACAGGCTCCTGGCCGATCCGGCCGTACTGGAGGCCGCGGCCGGCATCAGTAAAACGGAACTCACACGGCTGATCCGGACTTTTTTGGCCGCCGTGCGCGACAAAATCAGCGCGGACGGACAAGCCTTAGGCCCCGCAGAGATACTGACCGAATTAGTAGATTATATACAGGGTTATAAACGGCACAAATTTCAAGAGGTCGTTAACGCCACCGGGGTGCTTTTGCATACTAACTTAGGCCGGGCACCCCTGCCGCAAGCGGCCTTAGAGCGCTTAGGGGCATTAGCCGCCGGTTATTTCAACCTAGAGCTTGATTTGGATTCGGGTGAACGGGGCAGCCGCTACACCAACGTGGCGCAGCTGTTCAATCTGCTTTCTTCCGAACCGGGGCAAGATCTTGATACCGTAATCGTGAACAATAACGCTGCGGCGGTACTCGTCACTTTAAAGGCGTTGGCCGCAGGCTCGGAGGTAATCGTTTCCCGGGGCCAGCTGGTGGAAATCGGGGGCGGTTTTCGAGTCCCGGAAGTTATTGCTGCCAGCGGCTGCCGGCTCCAAGAAGTGGGCACCACCAACCGCACCCGCCTCAGTGATTACAGCCGGGCCATTACAGAGCAAACAAAAGCATTTTTGCTTGTTCATCCGAGCAACTACAGCATCGTGGGGTTTACCGAAACGGTACCCAGAGAAAAACTAGCCCGCCTGGCGCAAGAGCGCGGGCTGCTTTTGATCGAAGATATAGGCTCAGGCGCCTTTGCGCCCTTCTCAGAACCGCTGGTCACCACAGCTCTCAAAGACAGCCACCTCGTTACCTATAGCGGGGACAAGCTGTTAGGCGGTGCACAGGCAGGGATCATTACGGGCCGGCCCGATTTGATCGCCCTGATCAAAAAAGAGCCACTGTTAAGGGCGATGCGCATTGATAAGCTTTCATTGTTGGCACTGGAAGCAGTTTTAGAACTATACCTAAACGATGATCTAGAGAAATTACCCCTATGGGCTATGGCTAATATCCCAGCGGGGCAGATTAAAAAGAGGGCGGCAGATTGGCTGGCTCACTTGGGCCCCGGTCTGCAGGGGGAGTTGAAGCCCGCCCTATCTACCATGGGAGGGGGATCGCTGCCCGGCGAGACTATAGCCTCGTGGGCATTAGTCCTGCACAGCAACGAATATTCCGCGCAGGCAATCGCAGACTGGCTCAGACTGGGCAGTCCGCCTGTTCTGGCCCGTATTATCCGGGAGCGGGTCTGGCTTGATCCCCGCACCGTTTTACCGGCCCAAGATGGTAAACTACTCGCGATTCTCAAGGAGGGGATGCCCTAATGTTTATTCTAGGTACAGCCGGCCATATTGACCACGGCAAGACTACTTTAATCACAGCCCTGACCGGTATTAACCCCGATCGGCTCCGAGAGGAACAGGCCAGAGGCATGACGGTGGATCTGGGCTTCGCCTGGTTTTCTCTGCCCGGCGGCAATGTGGGAGTTGTTGATGTACCGGGCCACCACCGCCTAGTTAAGAACATGCTGGCCGGTGTGGGCATGGTTGATTTCGTTCTTCTGGTGGTGGCCGCGGATGACGGCTGGATGCCCCAAACCCAGGAACATGCCGACATTTTACACCTCTACGGTATCAAACAAGGTCTGGTAGCCATAACCAAGGCCGATCTGGTTGATGCAGAGTGGCTGGAATTGGTGAAGGCGGAGATCGAAGAAAACCTGGCGGGCACTTCTCTGCAGCATTTTCCTATTATCCCGGTCTCCGCGGTCAGCGGTCACAACATGGACGCTCTGCGGGCCGCCATGAACGAGATTATTAGCACCATCCCCGGCCCCGAACACAAAGATGATCCCCTACTTTGGATTGACAGGGTATTTACCATTAGGGGGTCAGGTACCGTTGTCACGGGCACACTGGTGGACGGCCGGTTTAGTGTCGGTATGGACATAGAAGTAAGGCCGCCCGATCGCAAAGCGCGCATTAGGGGGCTGCAGACCCAGGCCGAGGCAGTAGAGATAGGTGTCCCCCGCTCAAGACTGGCCGTTAACCTTACCGGATTGGAAAAAGATGACTTAACCCGCGGCATGTACCTTGCCCTACCGGGCAAACGCCCTTATTATTCGTTAATCAACGCCCACGTGCAGATACTGCCCCAAGCGCCCGCACCGCTTAAAACGGGCCAATTTTTAAAAATTTATGTGGGAACGCTGGAAACGCTGGCAGAAGTAAGAATTCTCGGCGATGAAGAATTGGCGCCGGGAACCGAGGGTTATGTGCAGCTGGAGCTGGAACAGCCGGCACATTTTCACTTTCATGATCGTTTTATTCTGCGCCACAGCGAGCTGCAGGATACTCTGGGCGGAGGAGTCTTTATTGAAGAGGGCATCGCGGTTAGGGGCCACAATTTACGTTTGGTAGGCCCCAAACGCCTGCGCCACCTGTTTCCCTTTGAAAAACCGGAAAGCTATTTGGACTTAGCCGTTCTGGAGGCCAAATACCGCTCCACCGAACAGGAAAGGAGCCTTTTAACCGCGGCGGACCGCACCTTCTGGACTCTGCAGGACTTTGAAAGGCAGGGGTTGGCCGTTCATCCGGATCTGGCGGTACTCAGCGGCTATGTTCTCGCCCCCGGACAGCTGCAAAAAGTGCAAGACTACCTGGAACGGGCAGTGGGCGACTACCATGCTAAACAACCCTTAGCACCCGGCCCAAGCAAAGAGACGCTGCGGGCGGCCTGCGGCCTTCCCCCCCGCCTCTTTGATCAAATTGTGGCTAAGCATCCCCGTTTACGAGAAAACCAAGGCGCCATCAGCCTGGCCGGCCATGAGATCCGCCTCTCCGCGGAAAGGGAAGAGGAGCTCGCCGGGCTGATCGAACTGGTGGCTGCTCAAGGCCATGAACCTCCCGCCCTAGGTGAGCTGACGGAGCGGGGGTACAGCAAAGAATTGATTTATGCTGCCGGACATTTGGGCAGGCTGATACCTTTGGCGAACGAGCATTGGACCACCCCCGAGATCTTAGACTCTACCCTGGCAGTGCTTTTTTCGGAAGAAGCCTTCCAAGGCGAATTCGAACTGGCTGCCTTCCGCGACCGTTTTTCCACCAGCCGCAAATTTGCCCTGGCCTTTCTGGAATATTTTGATATGCAGCAAATCACGGTACGCAAAGGGGACGTCCGGCTTACGGCCAAACGCCCCCCAAAAAACTAATTGGCGGGAGGATATGGGAATCGAACCCACCGAGGATAACCCCTGTTACCCCCCGAACAGGTTTGAAGCCTGCGGAGCCCACCAGGAACTCAAATCCCCCCTTGCGCTAATATTGTACCACAATTGGGGCAAAGATCAACTTAAGGAACACCTATTTAATGGGAAGGGTTGGCTGGACTTAACAGGTGTTTGATCCGCCCATCCCCTTGCGCGCAAACACAAACAGCGTTATAATTTTATTATCCATAAAAAAAAGGAGGATTATTATGCAAACCAAAAAGCGTGCGTTAGCAATATCGCTAATATTGGCTGCGTTAGTGTTCGCAGGTGCACTAATAAGCCACCTATCACCTAACTCAGCGTTAGGCGCAGAGGAGACTGTCCCGTTAACCACGGCGGCCCCCGGTCCGCTAGTAGTCGATAACCCATACCTTATCGCGGACATAGCGGAGCTGGCCAGCCCGGCAACGGTATTTATTTCTGTAGAATGGCCCCTGCCCGAACAAAACGAGCAGCGGACCGCGCCACAAGATCCTTTTAGTTTCTTTTTTGATTATTGGTTTACCGATCCCTTTCAGCGCCAGCCCCGCACCGCGCCCACCAGCGCCGGTTCGGGTTTCATCATTGACCAAGCGGGGATCATCCTCACCAACCAACATGTGGTGGGCAGCAGAGGCGAGGAACAAGTAATTAAAGTTGCTGTTGATGCCCCCGGATTGAAACGAGAGTATGAAGCGGAGATTATTGGTTCCGATGTCACATTGGATCTGGCGGTTCTGCAGATTCTGAATGCAGACGGCGAAACCTTTCCCACAGTACCCCTGGGCGATTCCGATGCCTCGCGCATCGGCGAGTGGCTGATCGCGATCGGCAACCCTTACGGACAGGATTTTGAACACACCGTGACGGTGGGCGTTTTAAGCGCCAAGGGTAGGGAAATCACAATCCTGGATCGAGAAACAAACACTCAAAAGGTATACCGCAACTTGATGCAGACTGATGCGGCCATCAACAGGGGCAACTCAGGCGGGCCTTTATTGAATGTCAAAGGCGAAGTGATTGGAATTAACACTGCGGTACACGCCAGCGCTCAAGGAATTGGCTTTGCCATTCCCATCAATGTGGCTAAAGAAGTATTGGACGATCTGATTAACATCGGCTCGGTACAGCGCACCTGGCTGGGCATCTCCATGCAGAATCTTACGGAAAACCTAGCAAAGCAGCTGCGCATCCCGGACGATAAGGGCATCGTTGTAGTTGATGTATTCGGCGGTTCGCCGGCGGATGAAGCGGGCATCAAACCGTGGGATTTAATCCGCAGAGTCGGCGAACGGGATATTTTCGATGTGGGAGAACTAAAAGAAGAGATTACCAAGCTGCAGCCCGGCGACGAAGTGCTCTTGACCGTCTTTCGGCAGGGCGAAGTACTGCTGCTGCCCGTAATTTTGGGTAACGAGCCTGCAGGCTTGCGCTAACGCATTAAACATCAAAAAAGAGGGAGTCCCCGGCGGGGATTCCCTCTTTTGCTTTAATTGATCCTA
>CAZVDE010000025.1:0-21359 GCA_964626065.1 uncultured Clostridiaceae bacterium
AAAAAACCCTTCGCCTCTCAAGGACGAAGGGTTTCGCGGTACCACCTTAATTCTCCCCCCTAAAACGAGGGGAGCTCTCATCGGTTATAACGGGGCCACCGTTTCAGGCTACTTCGGATTAACCGCTTCACCTCAAAGGCTCCGGAGCGACTTCCACAGCTGTGCCCTTAGGAGGCTTGCACCGCTCGGCCCCCCTCTCTGCAAGGGTTTACTGTCTACTACTCCCCATCAACGCCTTTAATATTGCCAATATAATACACCCGAACTTGTTTCTTGTCAAGATTTCCGTTTCTTTTGACAGGCGGCGCAGATACCAAAAAACCGCAAGCAGTGATCTGTCACCGCAAAACCCGTATCCTCCGCGATCCGCTTTTCTATCGTTTCCAACAGATCGCTTTTGAATTCGCCAATAGCGCCGCACTCCCGGCAGATCAGATGATGATGATAGTGCTCGCCCTCTTCCCCTAGGCTGATTTCATAACGGCTTTGGCCGTCACCGTAATCAAAACGATGGATGATGCCCAACTTTTCCAAAAGCTCCAGGTTGCGATAAACGGTGGCTAAACCGATATCAGCATAGATTTTCTTGGTATGCAAAAAAATCTCTTCTGCAGACAGATGATCGTCCGCATGGGCGATCAGTACCTCCAGCACCGCCTCCCTCTGCGGCGTTAGGCGATAAGAATCCTTTTCCAGCTGGCTTTGGAACCGTTCCTTCATCATTCCCCCCACTCCCTTTAGCTGAAACGCCAATAGAAGAATTTAATCATAACTAGTCCTACACCCAGCAAAGAGACAGCGTAAAGAACCAAGGACCGCCAGCCGATCGCGCCCCGCCTGCGGCGTGCATCGGTCAAAGGGGAACTGATATACACATAAAACCAGGCGCCCCCAAACAGCAGAGCAGCCAGGCTGTACAGCCACGGATTGGCCGAGTCGCCCAAAACCTCTTGGAAAGGCATCAACATGCGCTCTATCACCGCGCTCAGGGCCAGATAACCCAGGAATAACTGGCCGTCATAGCGCAGCGTACGCCTACAGCGCCATAACAGGGCAAAAAGAAGATAATAAGCCAAAGCCGAGTATAAAGGCAGGGGGTGCAGTAAAAATTCTCCCAAATCCACACCCCAGCGGACCGTTGTTTCCCGGCCCAGCACACTGGAGCCCAAACACCCCAAGGACTGCATGAGGGCCGCGGAGGGGATTAGTGCATCCAAAAAAGCGGCGGGATTATCCACGCGGCGGAGTAGGAAATAAAGCACATAAATACTTAGGCCCATCAACCCCCTGGCCTCATCAAGGCGGATATCGGAAAGAAGAACCCAGGGGTAAATGAACGTGCGCCAACCGTAAATGGCAAATACAAAACCGATGCGGCCCGCGATAATGAAGGCCAATACCGCCCTGACTATGAACTGGTAAACAAAGTCACCGCCAAGGCCTTTGCGTTTCGCTTCCCGCAGCGCCAGGCAGGAGCCTAACAGCAATCCGAGGCCTAACATAAAACCGTAAGAGTAAACGGGAAGCCTAGCGAAGAAAAAGAGAATGTTTTCCATTACCGATCCTGCCCTTCCCCCCGAATATTCCGCCCGGGAAGCCTAAAATCCTGCTAGATCCCTAATTCCTTTCGCAAAAGCTCGTTAACTACAGCCGGATCCCCTTTCCCTTGTGTGGCCCGCATCACCTGCCCCACGAAGAAACCGTGCAGTTTGACCTCCCCCTGCCGATAGCGGGCCACCGCTTGGGGATTGTCCGCAAGCACTTTTTCCACTATCTCCCGCAGCTGATCCGGATCGGCAACCACCTGCCAGCCTTTTTTTTGCACGATTTGGCGCGCAGAAAAATCAGATTTATACAATTCCTCCAAGACATCCGCGGCCTGATTGTGGCTGATCAATCCCTCATCTATAATTTCAAGCAAGCCTGCCAGCTGCGTCCAGGCCAAATGCCCCCGTTCGCGGGCCAGGCCCGCGTAATCACCCATTAATAGATTGGCTACTGAGCCGCCCTGCCTGCCCGCGGCGGCAAGATCAGCGAAAAGATCGCCAAAATCGGGATAATTCACAAAAAATGTAGCCTCATAGCGAGATAGGCCGTTTTCCCTTTCCAGGCGGTGCAGGCATTCCAGAGGTAATTCGGGGATAGTCTTTTGAATCTGCTCCACCCAGCCTTCCTCCAAGGTGAGCATGGGTAGGTCAGGTTCGGGGAAAAAGCGGTAATCCAGCGCATCCGCTTTGGAACGCATGGGTAGAGTACGCCCGCTGCGCCCATCCCAAGTTCGACTTTCCTGCCTGACTGCCTCCCCCTTATTTAGGATCGCTGCTTGACGCCTTTCCTCGTATTCTAAAGCGCGTTCTAAGGCCCGAAACGAATTAAGGTTTTTCATTTCTACCTTAGTACCCAGTTTAGCGCTGCCTTGCGGTTTCAAGGAAATGTTGGCATCGCAGCGCAAAGAACCCTCCTCCATCTTGGTATCCGAAACCCGTATATAATTCAGCAGTAAGCGCAGCTGCTCTAAGAAGGTGCGGGCCTGCTTCGGGCTGTGAATATCGGGGGCAGTGACAATTTCGATCAAGGGGATACCCGCCCGATTATAATCCACCAGCGAATATTCCGAGTCAACTATACTGGCCCCGCTGTGGATTAGTTTGCCCGCCTCTTCTTCCAAATGAATCCGGCTGAGCGCGGTGCGCAAGAGCTCGTCGCCATAATAATATTCCAGGTACCCATCTGTACAGAGGGGATAGGATTCCTGAGTTATTTGATATGCTTTGGGCAGATCGGGATAAAAATAGTTTTTGCGGTCAAACCGGCTCTCCCCATGAATGCGGCAGTTTAGGGCAAGTCCCGCCTTGATGGCATATTCCACCGCCTTTTCATTAAGCCTGGGCAGGGCACCGGGCAAACCCAAGCAGGTGGGGCAGCATTGGCTGTTAGGGGCGGCGCCGAAGGTAGTGGAACAGCCGCAGAGCAGCTTGCTTTGGGTAAGCAGCGCCACATGAATCTCGAGTCCGATTACGGTATCATATTTAGCCATTATTCTCCCCCCCTTGAAGTTTTTGCTCCAGTGCGTGGGCCACCTGAAAGAGCAGTTCTTCTTGAAAACGATTAGCCATCAGCTGCAGTCCGATGGGCAGCCCTAGAGAATCCTTGCCGCAGGGTAGGCTGAGCGCGGGCACCCCGCTTAAATTGGCCAAAGCGGTATATAAATCGGAGAGATACATTTCTAAAGGATTGCGTTTTTCGCCGATCTTAAAAGCGGTATTGGGGGTAGTGGGTGTGACGATCAGATCTACCTGCTGCAGTGCCCGGGCCACATCCCGTTTGATCAGAGTGCGCACTTTTTGGGCCTGCTCGTAAAAGGCTTTGTAGTGCCTAGCGCTTAAAACGTACGTACCCATCATAATACGCCGTTTCACCTCGGGGCCGAAGCCGGCGGCACGGGTTTTGGCAAACATGGCGTTGCTGTCCTGCGCCTGCACCCGCCTGCCATAGCGTACACCGTCAAAGCGGGCCAAACAGGAACTTGCCTCCGCGGTCACAATGGTTAAGTAGGTCTCAATCGCGTATTCGTTTGACGCCAAAGAAATGGGCCGCAGCAGCGCACCGCCGCTCTCCAGCATTTGCAGGCAGCCCCTTACCGCTGCATGCACCTGGTGATTGAGGCCTGAGCTAAAGAATTCTTCAGGCACGCCGATTTTCAAGCCCTGCAGTGGATTTTGCTGCCAAGGGGGGGTTGCAAAGGGCAGTGCATCCCGCGAAGTGGCATCGTTCTCATCGGGCCCCGCCAAAAGCGAAAATAAAACCGCGGCGTCCTCCACTGTGGCTGCTAACGGGCCCACTTGGTCCAACGAGGGGGCCAGCGCCACCACCCCGTAGCGCGAAACGCGCCCGTAAGAGGGTTTTAAGCCCACCACTCCGCAAAAAGACGCCGGCTGACGTATGGAACCGCCCGTATCCGTTCCCAAGGCCCAAGGCACTATTTGGGCCGCTACTGCAGCGGCGGAACCGCCGCTGGAGCCGCCCGCAACCCGCTGCGGATCATGGGGGTTTTTGGTTACGCCAAAGGCGGAGTACTCAGAAGAAGAACCCATTGCGAATTCATCCAAATTGGTCTTGCCTAAAATGGGAAGGCCCGCCCCGCGTACCTTAGTAACCACGGCAGCATCAAAAAGCGGGGTATAATCGGCCAAATGCTTGGAAGCGCATGTTGTACGCAGCCCTTTAGTGGAGATATTGTCTTTAATGGCGATAGGTATTCCATCCCAGGGTGAAAGCAGTCGCCGTTGCGCCCGGCGCCGATCTGACTCTTTCGCCTGGGCCAGCGCCTCCTCGTCATTACGGGTGATAAAGGCGTTTAACTGCGGCTGCAGCTTGTCCATCTGAGCCAAACACTGTTTAACCAGCTCCTCACTTGATATGCCGCCTGCAGCCAATAGCTGGGCCCAATTTTTCATTCTCCACCCTCCACTATGCGGGGTACGCGGAAAAAGCCGTCCTGGATACCGGGGCCTCCGGCTAAAACCGCATCCTGCGCCAGACTCGGTTCCGGCACATCTTTACGCAGTTTGTGCCCTGCCTTGACCGCATGGGCGCTTCCTTCAAGTTCGCTCACATCAATTTCCTGCAGTTTGGCGCAGGAAGCCAAAAATCGGTTTAAATCCCGGCGGTGCTGCTCAATTTCGTCTTCACCCAACTCCAGCCGGGCCAGGCGCGCAATGCGGACTATTTCCTGACGATCAATCAAGTGAAACACCTCTTTCCCCCAAAAAGTCATGGAATTCGCGCTGAGATAAAACGGGTATGCCTATTTCTTCCGCCCGGGCCAGTTTGGAACCGCCACCGGGGCCCGCAAGCAGAAAATCAGTGTTTTTGCTCACGGCAGAAGTAACGTTGGCCCCCAAGGCGCGTAACCGTTCTTCTATTTCCGCCCGGCTAAATCCTTCCAGCCGCCCCGTGACAACGAAGGTTAAGCCGGAAAGAGCCCCCCGGCGCACGCCGGATTGGGCCGCCATCTGTAGGCCCGCCTTTTGCAGGCCTTGCACCAATTCACGATTTTCCTTGTCCGCAAAATAATCCAGGATGGACCGGGCAATCTTTTCGCCCACCGAGGGAATTTCCAGCAATTCCTGCTCTGACAGGCCCATCAGGGCATCTATTGTACGTACTTCCGCCGCTATTTCCCGAGCTACTTCCGCACCTACGAAACGGATGCCCAAGCCGAATAAAACCCTGGCCAGCGGTTGTTCTTTACTCCGCTCAATGGCTGCCAACAAGTTTTGCGCCGATTTTTCCCCGAAGCGCTCCAAGCCGATCAAATCTTCTCGACGCAGGCGGTACAAATCAACCGGATTCTGCACTAACGAAGCCTCCACAAGCTGATTCACCGCCGCAGGGCCAAGCCCCTCTATATCCAAGGCGCCCTTGGAACCGAAATGAATGAGGCGTTCAAGGCGCTGTGCCGGGCATTGGCCGTTGACGCAGCGAGTAGCCGCTTCGCCCGCGAATCTCACCACTGTGCTGCCGCAGGCAGGGCACCGGCCGGGCATTTGGAAAGGACGCTCCTCTCCGTCGCGTCGTTCCGGCAGGGAGCGGACTATTTCGGGAATGACATCGCCCGCTTTCTGCAGCAGCACATAATCTCCGATGCGAATATCCCTTTCCTTGATTATATCTTCGTTATGCAGAGTGGCTCGGCTGACTTGCGATCCCGCCACAAATACCGGTTCCAACTCCGCCAGCGGGGTCAAAACACCGGTGCGGCCCACCTGTACATTGATATTCAACACTTTGGTCACCACTTGTTCGGGCGGGAACTTATAAGCAATCGCCCAGCGGGGGCTGCGGGCAGTGGAACCCAGTTCTTTTTGCACCGCCAAATCGTTAACCTTCACTACCACTCCATCGATCTCATAAGGGAGGCTGCCCCTCTGATCCTGCCAGTGGCTGATGAAAGCAAATACCTCATCAAGGGTTGAACACACCTTGTAATGCGGGTTTATTCGCAGGCCCAACCGCAGTAGGTATTCTAAGGCCGCACTCTGGGTATTGATGCCCGCGGTAAGATTAGACCCGGCGCCATAGAGAAAAATCTCCAAAGGCCTTTGGGCCGTCAACCTAGAGTCCAATTGGCGTAAAGAGCCCGCAGCGGCATTGCGCGGGTTGGCAAACAGGCTTTCCCCCGCTTTTTTACGCTGGCTGTTTAAGTTTATAAAATCGGCTCGATTAATGTAGACCTCACCCCGCACGTTCAGGTCCACCGGTTCATTGAGGCGCAGCGGCATTGAGCGGATTGTACGCAGATTAAGGGTGATATCCTCTCCCTGCAGACCATCGCCCCTGGTGGCACCCTGCATAAAGACCCCTTCTTGATAGTCTAAAGAAACCGCCAGCCCATCGATTTTTAGTTCGCACACATAAGCGGGTTCCGTACCGCTTTGTTTTTTGACGCGCTCGTGAAAGGCGGTCAAATCGGCCTCAGAAAAAGCATTGCCCAAACTCAACAGGGGCTCGGCGTGGGTAAGCGCGGCAAATCTAGCACTGGGTTCGTGTCCCACCCTTTGCGTGGGTGAATCGGAAGTGATCAGCTGAGGGTGTTCCGCTTCCAACTGGATGAGTTCGCGCATTAATTGATCGTATTCCGCGTCGGAAATGCTGGGCTTATCTAAAACATAGTATTGATAGTTATGAAACCTTATTTCCCCGCGCAGCCGTTCTAATGTTTCTCGAATTTTATCCATTTTTTCCTCCAGTCTAGATTTTCGTCAAGGGGGCCAGCTCGGCGATGACCTTTTTTATCCCCCCCGCGGGAAAGGCAATACTTAACTCGTGTTCGTCTCCCGATTTGCGCACCGAAACAATCATACCCTCACCCCACACCCCGTGTTTGACCTTATCACCGGCGGAGAATTCCAAGCCGGCAGAACCGGCCCGAGAACGGGCGGGGGGAACAATCGTACTGATGTTGAGCAAACCGCCAAGGCCGCTCCGTTCTTCCAAGAATTGCGGATCAATCTCCGCAATGAAACGGGAGGGGGGGTTCATTTTTGTCGCTCCGTACAGCGTCCGCATTTGACTGCAGGTTAGATAAAGCAGCTCTTCGGCCCTGGTCATACCCACATAAGCCAGGCGGCGTTCTTCCTCAATTTCACTTGTTTCCAAAAGTGAAAGCGAGTGCGGGAAGATCCCCTCTTCCAACCCCACAATAAACACAACCGGAAACTCCAGCCCCTTTGAGGCATGCAGCGTCATCAAGCTGATTGCATCCGCATCTTGATCGTAACTATCCACATCACTGATAAGCGCCACGTGTTCTAAGAGGGCAGCCAGATCGGTTGGGGATACCTCCGTTTCAAACTGCTTGGTTACGGAAAGAAATTCGCGCAGATTTTCGATCCTAGTATTGGCTTCCCCGTCACCCTGCGCCTCTAATTGGGCTAGATAACCGCTTTCGTGCAGCACAAGTTCTGTCAATTCGGTAAGCGAAAGATGGCCCACCTGCTCTCGGAAGCTTTCAATCATCACCCTAAACCCGGTGAGAGCCTCCAGAAATCTTGTGCCCAAACGATCAATCCCCTCCAGATAGGATAGGGTTTCATAAAGGCTAACGCCAAATTCGGAAGCGTATTCAGCCAGCCGTCCAACAGTCACAGCACCCAATCCCCGCCTGGGCACGTTTATAATTCGCCGGAAAGCGAAGTCATTTTGTGGATTGGCAATCAACTGCAAATAGGCCAAAAGGTCTTTGATCTCTCTGCGTTCATAAAAGCGCAGGCCCGAAATGATCCGGTACGGTATACCCCGCCGCATGAATTCTTCTTCAAAGACGCGCGATAGGGCATGGGTGCGGTATAATACCGCGCAATTGCGGTAAGGCCAAGAACCCTGTGCGCTGAGCCGGGCGGCCGTTTCCGCCACGAAACGGGCTTCTTCCCGCTCGTTGGCGGCGCGAAAAAGAACGACTTTTTCGCCCTCATACTTATTCGTCCGCAGAGTTTTGGGTTTTCGCTCGGTGTTATTTCGAATAACGGAATTGGCCGCGCCTAAAATGGACTTTGTAGAACGATAATTTTCTTCCAGTTTAACGATGCGGGCTCCGGAAAAATCCTTTTCAAATTCCAAAATGTTGCGGATGGTGGCCCCGCGGAAAGCGTAGATACTCTGATCCTCATCACCCACCACACAGATATTTCCGCTGCCGCGGGCAAGTAAGTGGACCAGAACATACTGGGCCATATTCGTATCTTGGTATTCATCAACCAACAGATAAGCAAACCTATTTTGATATTTCTCCAGCACTTGTTTATGGCGGCGAAACATCTGGGCGGTAACCATGATTAGATCATCAAAATCCAGGGCATTGGCTGCACGCAGCTTTTCCTGGTATTTGCGGTAGACCCGGCCAACCACGTTCTCCCAATAGTCACCCTCCGAAATAGAGTAATCATCGGGGCTGACAAGCTCATCTTTGGCCCTGCTGATTGCCCCCAGCACCTGTCTGGGTTCTACCCGCTTAGGATCAAGGTTGAGTTCACTGAGGCATTCTTTGATCACCAGCAGCTGATCGGATTGATCAAAAATTTGGAAATTGGACTCGTATCCGCTGAACGCGCTTTCAGCGCGCAAGATGCGCACACAAAGTGCATGGAAGGTCCCCATAAAGACCTGTTCCGCACCGGGGCCCACCATCTCCAAAAGCCTTTCCCGCATTTCTTGCGCCGCCTTATTGGTAAAGGTCACGGCTAAAATTTGCCATGGCGGGACTTGGTGTTCTTTAATCAAGTGTACAATCCTCGTGGTCAAAACCCTTGTTTTTCCGCTGCCCGCTCCTGCCACAACCAAGAGCGGACCCCGCACCGATTCTACTGCCAAGCGCTGATTTTCATTTAAACTTTGTAAATAGTCCATGCTATGCCCCTTTTAAGCTGGCTGTTCCCACCAATTCCCAGCAGGTAGTGCCCGGAACTGGGAGAATTATCAGCTGTAGATAATTACTTACAAACCCGGAAAGGAAGGGAGTAATCATTTTGCGCAATTATTTTGTTTTGACGTTTTCTCTGCTTACAGCTTTAATTCTCAGCGGCTGCTTCCATCCCCTGCCAAATCCGCCGATTAATGGCGAAACGGGAACATTAACAGGTACGGTGCAGGACTCTGTCTCCGGCCTGCCCCTCTGGCAGGGTACCGCGACCTTAGCCGGTCAAAGTGCTCCCATTGCTAACGGCAGCTTCCAATTCACCAATGTACCGGTGGGCACACAGACTTTAACGATCACTACCCGCTTTCACAAGCCCTGGCAGAAACAGGTGGTAATAGGCGGTTCCGAGACTGCCCTCAGTGCGGGCCTGGTTCCGATCTTCAGTGCGGCGGAACTCGATCTGTTCGCGCGTTTAGTTCATGCGGAAGCGAAAGGGGAAAGTTACGAGGGCCAGGTGGCGGTGGCCGCCACTGTTTTGAACCGCCTGCTTCATCCCGATTACCCCAACACCCTAACGGGAGTAATCAATCATGTTGTCGTTAGTGGAGGCAAAAAATACTATCAATATGAGCCTGTTTTGAACGGCGCCATTAAAACCGCAGCTGACCAAACGGCCGTCAATGCGGTAGCCGATGCCCTTGCGGGCTGGGATCCGTCCCGCAAAGCCACCGGTTTTTTCGCACCCGGCAAAGTCAGCGCCAACTCCTGGGTATGGAGCCGCACTACTACCGTGACTATCGGTAACCACCGTTTTTTCCGTTAACGCTGCACGTAAAGACACCTCTCACTTGTTGAGAGGTGTTTTATTGTTTAATTCCCGGAAACGCTGGAGCGATCCTGCAGCTCCTGCCAGATTTCTTCCAAGCTGACCTGTTTGAAGACAAGCAAAACCAAAAGATGATAAAGCACATCGCTGACCTCGTAGACAAGTTCTTCGTTCCGCTCGTTTTTGCCGGCAATAATCACTTCTGCGGCTTCTTCGCCGAACGCTTTCAAAATCTTGTCCAAGCCGTTTTCCATGAGATAATTGGTATAAGAGCCCACTTTGGGAGAACGCCTGCGATCTTCAATGGTAGCGTACAGCCAAGCCAGAACATCACGTTTGGGCCTAAGCTCGCTGGGATCCGGCCCATCTGCCATGATCAGGTTGTGAAAACTGCTGTATTCGTCCTTATTGTCATCACAGGCACCATGGCCGTATTGATCTACAATGATCAAGACCGCATCCCGATCGCTGTCCGCCGAAATTCGGCGTACCTTCTGCACATTGCCCGCCTCCGCTCCTTTTTTCCACACCTCTTGGCGTCGGCGGCTGAAAAACCAGGTTTCCCCCGTCTGCAGAGTCTTATTAAACGCCTCTTCATTCATATAGGCAGTCATAAGCACGCGCCCCTGAGTATCCTGAATGACCACTGGTACAAGGCCGTTTTCATCATATCTAATCAAAGTCCCACCCCCTTCGATTACTCCCATTCTATAGTAGCCGGCGGTTTGGCACTGATGTCATAAACAACCCGGTTAATTCCCCGCACTTCTTGCATTAAACGTCCGCTGATCTCGGCCAGCACCTCGTGGGGTACTCGGCTCCAGTCCGCTTCCATGCCGTCCGTGCTTGTGACAAAACGTAAGGCCGCCACGTATTCGTAAGTCCGCTCACCTTGAAAAACCCCTACTGTACGCATGTTGGTCAACACCACCGCGGCCTGCCAAATCTCGCGGTACAGCCCCGCCCGCCTAATCTCCGCCATGGCGATGGCGTCCGCCCTGCGCAAGATGGCAAGTCTTTCCGGCGTTACCTCTCCAATGATTCTAATAGCCAGACCCGGGCCCGGAAAAGGATGCCGCCAGACAATTTCGTCCGGCAAAGCCAATTTTTCGGCCAAAACACGCACTTCGTCTTTGAATAAAACAGCCAGGGGTTCCACTAGTTCAAAACCTAAGTTCTCGGGCAGCCCACCCACATTATGATGGCTTTTGACAAACACGCCCGAGGCATGAGCCCCGCTTTCTATCACATCGGGATAAAGCGTACCCTGGACAAGGTAGGCCGCATCGTTGAGGCGTGCCGCCTCCTCCTCGAAAACCCGAATGAACTCTGTGCCTATTCTTTTTCTTTTTTCCTCCGGATCCTCTATTCCGCGCAGTTTAGTCAAGAAACGATCCTGGGCCTGAACGTGAATTAAGGGAATGCCCAGTTCCTTTTGGAAAATGCGGACAACCTGTTCACTTTCGCCGGCGCGCATAAAACCGTGATCGACATAGATGCAGGTCAGCCTGTCACCGAGCGCCCGATGGACAAGGGCGGCCGCCACCGCGGAGTCAACTCCGCCGCTGAGACCACAGACAGCACTACCGCTGCCCACCTGTTTTTGCACTTCAGCCACCGCTCTGTCCAAAAAAACATCCATATTCCAATCACGGCTGCATTTGCAGCGTTCTGTTAAAAAACCCGCCAATTCTGCACGGGAAAACGAAGATTGCTGCAGGGGCCACAAAGGGATCCCTTCTGCCTCGAGCCTGCCCGGTAAAGTCTCGGGCATTTGCCCCAGGGCAACAATACCCCGCGGCCGGCGCCGGCGGACAATCTCGTTCAACGCCTGTGGGGGCACTATTTCACTGAAAACCCCAAGCTTGCGGATTTCCTTGGCTGCCTGCTGTGCCCGGGAAGACCCGTAATCAACTACAAAAATGCATTCCAAAGCGCAACCCTCCGTTTTAAGGTGCAAAACTACCCACTTACAACACCCACATAGGGAAGTTCTCGAAATTTATGATTATAATCCAGCCCATAACCGATCACGAATTCGTCGGGAATGGTAAAACCCACATAATCGGGCACAAATTCGATCCGCCTGCGCTCCGGTTTATCTAACAGCACAGCCGTTCGGATACTGGCCGGTTTACGCGGCAGGAACAGCTGAGATAGGTAGGAAAGGGTTAATCCGGAATCAATAATGTCCTCAACAATAAGGATGTCCCTTCCTTCAATAGCCGTATCCAAATCCTTAAGCAGTTTGACCACCCCGGATGTTTTCGTTGAATGCCCATAACTGGACGTAGCCACGAAATCTACTTCTAACGGGATGAAGATTTCGCGAATCAGATCGCTCATAAAGACGAAGGCACCTTTTAATATGCCCACAACGACCAGATCTTTGTCAGCATAATCCCTACTGACTTGTTCCCCCAGTTCCCGGACTCTTTTTTGTATGTCTTCCGCACTGATTAAAACTTGTACCTGCAATCCGATCCCACCCGTATGTGATTTGTGCATCACTACCTTCTCCACGCCCTTACCGATTCCTTGTAAATCACGTGTTAAGTTAAAAAGACCCCGCTAGTACCCTAGTGGGGTCTTTTATAACTATCTGGCCGGTTACATCATGCCGGGCATGCCGCCGCCCATTCCGGCGTTCGGCATCATGGGTTCGTCTTTCGGTTCCTCTACCACCAGGCATTCCGTAGTCAACAGCATGGCTCCGATGGAAGCCGCGTTCTGCAGAGCGCTTCTGGTTACCATGGCAGGGTCAATAATGCCTTTCTCCACCATGTCCACATATTCTTCGCTCAACACGTCAAAGCCAACGCCTTTAGGCGAATTCTTGACCTTTTCCACAACAATGGCGCCTTCTACGCCCGCGTTGCTGGCAATCATCTTCAGAGGTTCTTCTAGGGCGCGGCGCACGATGTTTACACCTGTTTTTTCGTCGCCCGCCACTTTAATATCTGCTAAAACGCCAATAGCATCGATGAGCATCGTTCCGCCACCGGCCACAATACCTTCTTCAACTGCGGCCCGAGTTGCGGATAGTGCGTCTTCGATACGATGCTTTTTCTCTTTTAGTTCTGTTTCGGTCGGGGCACCCACCTGAATTACCGCTACACCGCCGGAGAGCTTTGCTAGGCGTTCCTGCAGTTTCTCTTTATCATAATCGGAGGTGCTGTCTTCGATTTCGTTGCGGATCTGGTGAATCCTGCCCGAGATCGCTTCGCTCGTGCCTTTGCCATCCACAATCGTGGTCTCTTCTTTAGTGACCAGCACCTGGCGGGCCTGGCCAAGCATCTCCACGGTGGTGTTCTCCAGCTTGAGGCCGACCTCTTCGCTGATTACCTGGCCGCCCGTGACGACCGCGATATCTTCCAGCATTGCCTTGCGGCGATCACCGAATCCCGGAGCCTTAACGGCTACCACATTCAGTGTTCCCCGGAGTTTATTAAGCACCAAAGTTGCCAACGCTTCCGCCTCAACGTCTTCCGCAATGATTAATAGGGGTTTGCCAATCTGCATCGTCTTCTCCAAAATGGGGAGAATGTCCGCGATGGCGCTAATCTTACGATCGGTGATCAGAATGTAAGGCTCTTCGAGCGATGCTTCCATGCGCTCCGTATCAGTGACCATGTAATGGGAAACATAACCCCGGTCGAACTGCATACCTTCCACCACTTCCAACGTGGTGCCGATCGTGTTCGATTCTTCTACCGTAATTACGCCGTCTTTGCCCACTTTTTCCATAGCATCCGCGATCAAATCGCCGATTTCTGTGTCACCCGCGGAAATAGAAGCGACCTGGGAGATCGCACCCCTTGTCTCGATGGACCGGGCGGTGTTGCGAATTTCTTGCACAATGGCCTCCACAGCCAATTCAATGCCGCGCTTGACAAAAACGGGATTGGCGCCTGCCGCCACGTTTTTCAAACCTTCCCTGACGATGGCTTGAGCTAAAACGGTTGCGGTCGTTGTACCGTCACCGGCAATATCATTAGTTTTGGTGGCTACTTCTTTAACAAGCTGCGCACCGAGATTTTCAAAAGGATCCTCTAAGTCGATCTCTCTGGCAATCGTCACGCCATCGTTGGTAATGGTCGGAGAACCAAAGGATTTCTCCAGAATAACGTTGCGCCCCTTCGGCCCCAAAGTTATTTTAACTGCATCAGCTAACGCATTGACCCCGGCTTCTAGTTTTTTGCGGGCGTCTTCACGAAAGACTAAATCTTTTGCCATATTCCTTCACCTTCCTCGTTAATTTATTTCACTATTGCTAATAGGTCGGACTCCCTGAGAATAAGTAGCTCTTCACCCTCGTACTTGACTTCTGTGCCCGCATATTTAGCAAATAGAACTGTATCCCCGGCTTTAACGCTCATGGGAATTAATTTGCCCTCTTCACTGTGTTTGCCCGGGCCCACCGCTACGATTTTACCCTGCTGCGGCTTTTCTTTGGCCGTATCCGGCAGGACGATACCGCTGGCTGTTTTTTCTTCCGCTTCCAAAACCTTCAAAACAACGCGATCTCCTAATGGTTTAATGTTCAACTATGTTTACCCCCTTCTTCAATACTTTCTTGTTAGCACTCGCTTAGGGTGAGTGCTAAATCTATACCATATATTAATCAACAGGCCCAATTTTTGCAAGTCCCCTAATTCACCAAAAAGAGGCGTATTTACCCACAAAAACCATTCTGGTTAAATTTGCCCCTCTTTACTCGCCTTAACGAGCCAAAGCGCCCCAACCCGATTTTGGATCCCAAAGTACCGCGTTAGAACTGCAGTCCGCCTGCAGGCAAAAGTCTAAATCTGCGCTGAGGCCCAGCCCCCGCAGAATGCGCCCGTGGGCGGTATCGCGCAGCATAATTCGGTCAACGCCACTATGCAGTGCCCGAGCGGTGCGGGCTCCGTCCCCTAAGACAGCCCGGGGCAAATAGGTGGTGATTAGGCCGGCGCACCACACATCCTCCAAGGAAAATTTGCCCTTAAGCCCTGCGGGAAAAAACAGGACATCCCGGCCCGCCGCCTTTAGGTAACGGGCGGTCGCTTGGGCGTTGCGCAGAGAAGCGACCAGAACTTCCGCCGCGCCCTGCGCCCCATGGAGCGCTTGCGTGCCGTTGGTGGTAGTGCAGACCAGCCTACCGCCGCTGTAATGCTGCTCCATGTGTTCTAACGGCGAATTGCCAAAATCAAAGCCGGAGATCTTAAGCGCCCCGCGCTCTCCCCCCAAAAGGAGTCCCGGTTCCGCTTTTTTCATCTGCAGGGCTTCTTCCACCTCCCGGACAGGAAAAAAGGCCTCCACGCCGGCCTCTAACGCAACCAAAATGGTAGTGGCAAAGCGAAACACATCGATTACCACCGCTGTTTTTTCTGTAAAATCATATAATCCGCTTTCGGCGGGACTTAATATCACTTCTACTTCCACAACTTCACCTACCTAATCATCGCCGAGGCGCAGGTTAGCCACGGCATTGAGATCATACCCGCTGCGTTTGCCCGCCAGGTAGCGAAAATAGCCGGCACTACCGATCATGGCCGCATTATCTGTGCAGAGATGGGCAGGGGGATAAAGTAATTCTAAGTGCCGCTCCTGTGCACAGGCTGCCACATGTTTTCGAAAAGCACCGTTGGCGGCAACCCCGCCCGAGAGAACGATCTGCTTCACCTGATAAAGCTCGGCCGCGGCCATGAGTTTTTCCGCTAAAATATCTATGATTGCCCACTGGAAACTAGCTGCAAAGTCTTCTAGAGGAATGGCTTGCTTTTTTTGCTTAAGTTCGTTGAGGTAATTTAACGCGGCTGTTTTCAAACCGCTGAAAGAGAAATCAAAATTGCCCTTTTCGCGCAGGCCCCGGGGGAAATGGATCGCCTCACGATCGCCCCGTGCAGCCAGCTTTTCAATCTGGGGGCCGCCCGGATAAGGCAGGCCTAAGACCCGCGCCACTTTATCGAAGGCCTCACCGGCCGCATCATCTCGAGTGCGTCCCAATATTTCGTATTCCCCCAATTTTGGAATTAACAACAGGTCGGTGTGGCCCCCTGAGACAGTTAAGCACACCAAAGGTGGCTTTATATCCTGCCCCGTGAGCAAATTAGCATAAATATGCCCTTCAATATGGTTGACGCCCACTAAGGGTTTGTCCAAAGCGAAAGCAAGGGCTTTAGCGGCGGCAACGCCCACAAGCAGACTGCCAACCAACCCGGGCCCGTAGGTCACGGCAATAACCTCTAAATCCTCCAGCCCCACCCGCGCTTCCGCCAGCGCTTCGTTGATGACGGGAAACATGGCCTCGATATGATGGCGCGAAGCGATCTCCGGGACCACCCCTCCGTATTTTTGGTGAATATCCACTTGGGACAAAACCACGTTGGAGACGATCTCCGTCCCGCCGCGAATGACCGCTGCGGCCGTTTCGTCACAACTGGTTTCAATTCCCAACGTTAGTCCGCTTTTCAACTAATTCCCTCCACATAATCAGTGCGTCTTCTTTATCATCTTGATAGTATTCCTTGCGAATCCCGCTGGGCTCAAAACCGAGTTTTCTATACAAAGCCTGGGCCTCATAATTACTCAGGCGCACCTCTAAAGTCATGGCAATAATACCCCGGCACATGGCCTGCAGCGTTAGTTCCTCCAGCAGGCCGCGGCCGATTCCCTGCCTGCGAAAGGCGGGATCCACGCCAATATTGGTAATGTGCCCCTCATCGAGAATGATCCAAATACCCGCGTAGCCCACAATTCGTTCCGCCACTACAGCGACAATGTAAATCGCGTTATCATTACGGGTGATTTCGCTGAGAAAGATGCTGCGGGACCAGGGAGTGCTAAAACATTTTCGCTCCACCAATTGAACCTGGGGCAGATCTTCAACTGCCATTCTGCGGTAGATTATATTCGCTGCTGCCATTTGAGTTCAGCCTCCGTTTTCCGCATATAAACAGGGTTAAGACTAAAAGCATCCTGCACCTTTCCCGCCCGGAAGCGAGTATAACCGAGCTGTGCCGCGGCGCTGGGCCGCAACAGGGCCTGCGAGGCAGAGACAAATGCCGCCTCGGGAATATTGTCCCTAATTTCCGCCGCATAATTCAGCGCCCCATCCCCCACAAACAAACAAGGTTTATCCTGCTCCCCGCACCAAGCGTAAACATCTGCCAATAGGGCCTGACCCGGTTCGATTACTGCCTCGCCTTGATCAAACGCCTGCCAATAAAGGCGCCCGCGCCTAGCATCAATAAGGGGAATGACAAACCCGGGCCAAAAGGCAAACTGCCACCCATAGGCTTCTAAAGTGGTGACCCCAACGGCGGGCAGCCGTAGTGCGTAACTTAAGCCCTTGGCAGTGGCTACGCCGATACGCAGCCCGGTGAAAGAACCGGGCCCGGTAACAGCGCAGATTAGGCCCAGATCTTGCGGTTTAAGGTCACCGTCGCTTAACAGTTTTTGCAGGGCGGGGAGCAGCCGCTCCGAGTGCGTGGATCGGATATTCAACACCGATTCTCCGATCAGTTCTTCACCGCTGAGGAGGGCCACGCCCCCAGTCATTGTAGAAGTATCCATACCTAAGACGTACACTTGATAACCCTCCCCAATCGGGTCAGAACATCCCGGCTGCGGCCTCCTGTGGCCCGCAGAGTGATTTCCCTTTCTTCTCCGCCCCATACAGCCAAATTGATATCTATGCGATCTTCGGGCAGGTGGTGGGCAAAGAGATTGCCCCATTCCACCGCGGTTATGCCGTCACCGTAAAAATAATCCAAATAGCCCACCTGTTCCAAATCCAAATCTTTTTCTAAACGATACAGATCAAAATGATACAAGGGGTGCTCGCCCCCGTATTCGTTAATAATGGTAAAGGTGGGGCTGGTGATTTCTGCGGCAGAAATGCCTAAGCCGGAGCCAACCCCCTTAATAAACAGTGTTTTTCCCGCGCCCAAATCTCCGTTGAGGTTAAGAAAATCACCCGGGAGCAGTAGTGCGCCGAGCTTCGCTCCAAGCTCCATCGTCTGTTCGGGATTTGTGGACGTCATTTTCAGCACAATTACCATTCCTCCGGTTTCACCCCACGCGGACGAAGGCCGCCCTGCGGCGGCCCTTCTGTCCCGTTTTGCCTAGGCTCTATGGACAATCCGACCGTGTATTAGCACTTTCTCAACTTTTGACTGCACATCGAGGGGATCCCCGCTCCAGAGCACCAGATCCGCCATTTTCCCCACTTCGATGGAACCATAATCCGCATCGATGCCCAAAATCTTGGCGGGATTCAGCGTTATTGCCTTAAGTGCCTCTTCGTAAGGAAGGCCCGCCTTCACAGCGTGGGCCGCTGCGGTTGGCATATACCCCACCGGTACAACGGGGTGATCCATGGTAATTGCCACCGGGATTCCCGCTTCGTGTAAAACCTTAAGTGTATTAAAGGAGAGCTCTTTTAGCTCAACCTTGGAACGATTGCTGATTGTGGGCCCCACAATAGCCCAAACGCCCGCTTCTTTGAGCTCCTCGACAATCTTATGCCCTTCGGTGCAGTGCTCGATGCTTACGTCCAAATTGAACTCTTTAGCGATCCGCAGCGCGGTCATAATGTCGTCAGCACGGTGCGCATGGGCTCGCACCGGGATTTCCCGCTTTAACGCCCTGCCCAAAATTTCCATCTTCAAGTCTCGCTCAGGTACCTTTTCCGGATCTTCCTGGACCTTTTCCAATTTAGCAAGATAATTCTGCGCCTTAACAAGATTTTCGCGCAAAATGGCGGCGGTGGCCATCCTAGTAGCGGGCGTCTTCTTCTGGCCCGAATAAACCCGTTTAGGGTTTTCGCCGAAGGCGATCTTCAAACCGCCCGCTTCCTTGATGATCATCTCTTCCACAGTATTCCCATACATATGCACTACCACACCCTGGCCGCCCACAACATTGGCGCTGCCCGGCAGGACACACATGGCGGTCACACCGTGTTCTAATGCCTCACGGATCCCCTCTTCGTGAGGGTTGATGGCATCAAGCGCCCGTAAATGAGGCGTGATGGGATCGGTCATTTCATTTCCGTCAGAACCTTCCCAACCCAGGCTTTCTTCGTATACCCCCGCATGCCCGTGGGGTTCTATCATACCGGGCATTAAAACTTTGCCTGTTCCGTCTATTACCTCCGCGCCGCGGGGAATTTCCACATCCCCTACAGCCGCTATTTTACCCTGTTCATCGATAACCACCGTTCCGGGGATAATCCCGTTGGAGATGGTATAGATTTTCACGTTCTTAATCGCTAACAAAGTATCCCTCCTAGTCTGCAATACTTTTCTTTTCACCATGGGTGAGTAGATTCCTGCCGCAGCATGCAATTCACCGCGCGGCATCTACAAAGCGGGCAAAAATGCTCCGGGCTGCCTCACTATACTGCACCATACGTTCGGGATGCCACTGGACGCCCAGGACAAAACGCCCCTGCACCGCCTCTACCGCCTCAATTACACCGTCAGGGGCAGTAGCGCTGACGCGCAAGCCCCGGCCTGGGGACGCAACGGATTGGTGGTGGAAAGAGTTAACCCGCCAAGGTCCATCGCCCCAAATATCTGCCAGCAGGCTTCCGTCCTTAAGGCCGATGGTATGGGTTGCATGCCAGCCCGGAGCGTCCTGGCTGTGTTTAACAGCCCCCTTAATTTGGGAAGGTATATCCTGCCAAAGGCTGCCGCCCAGGGCCACGTTCAGCACCTGCATCCCCCGGCAGATGGCCAGAACGGGAAGATCCCTCTCCAACGCTAAACCCAGCATCTGCAAGTCCAGTTCATCCCACAGCGGATCAATTCTGCCGCACTGAGCCGATGGCTCCTGCCCATAACGGACGGGATCCACATCGATGCCTCCGGGCAGCACTAATCCGTCTAAAAGTGCAACCACCTGCACAAGAGATTCCCGGGGCTGATAGGGTATGAGCAGGGGTATACCGCCGGCGGATACTATGGCCTGAATATAAGCGCTGTTCACATAATAACGATCGGGTTTTTCCTGTTGATGCCCGCAGGTCAGACCGATCAAGGGTTGTTTCAGTGCCATTTTTTCTCCTCCCCGTTAATAAAAAAACACCCACCGTGTGAGTGTTCCTTCTTTATTTACATTCTAATCAGACCAAGGCTGATCTGCAGCGCTTGATCTATTTGCAGCATGACATCCTCATCAAGATGGGCAATTTTCTCTTTCAACCGCCTTTTGTCAATAGTGCGAATTTGCTCCAGCAAAATTACCGAATCTTTCTCCAAAGAGGATTGGGAGCTATTTAGTTCCACATGAGTTGGTAATTTCGCTTTTTTAATGCGTGAGGTGATGGCCGCCACTATCGTTGTGGGGCTATATTTGTTCCCCACATCGTTTTGCAGGATCAGAACAGGCCTAACGCCTCCCTGCTCCGAACCTATAACGGGGTTTAGATTCGCGTAAAACACATCCCCGCGCAGAACTTCATTTCCCACTCTATTCAGCCTCCGCCAGTTGGCGCTCGTAGTCTGCTAATGCTTCGTCATCGTTACCTTCTTCCGCAAGTTTGAGGTTTAACTCGGCCATAATTTGATACCCGACCCGCAGTTTTTCCTGCAGGCGAGAGGTGTTCTTCTCCATTATATACAATTGCACGATGTTTTGTATGAACTGACTGCGATTTATTCTTCTTTCCCTAGCCATACTGTCGATCTCAGCTAATAATTCGACTGAAATCTGAATCTGCACTCTTTTGCTATCCACTAGCGAAGTCACCTCGTTTTAGGATGAACCTAAATTAATTATAACCAGCCAAAAGAAGGACTGTCAATAATGACAGGATTTGCCTTTATCCATACTTTATGGTAAGCTTTTGGCGAAACGAAGTCTTTTACACCACATTTTGGGGGTAATGGCCATGATGCTTTTAGGCTCCCGGCTTAGGCAGCGCCGTAGACAGATGGCTCTGCAGCAAAAAGAAGTCACCGGGCACAACAGCGCCAGTTTTCTCAGCAAAGTAGAGACGGGTGCCGCTGATCCTTCTTTAAAAACGCTGCGAGATTGGGCCGCCGTCCTCCAAACCACACCGGCGGATTTGCTCGGCGAGGACCTAATTTTGGCAGCGGCGAAACAAACCATCTTAGCTCCGCATAAATGCCATGCCTATTTAGATCAACTTCCGCGGACCTGCCTCACAACATTCTTGCGAGAACTAAGCACCAGCGCCACATCCTTGAGTATATCCGTACCTTCGCCCCCTCAAAACCCGGAATTACACTACCTCACCGCCAGGGTTCTGGATCACAGAGGGCTCACACGAGAAGCGGCCGAACTGCTGGAACACGCCTTACAAAAGTGGTGCTCCCCATTATGGTGTATTTATTATCTTTCTCTATTATGCCAAGTGTATGACAAACTAAGCGAAACAACCAAGAAAAAACGGACAGAAGAAGCCCTACAAAACCACATCGCCGCACTTGACCCGCACAAGCTGATGGCTGCCCTACCTAATAGCCCCTCCATCACAAACGATGATTTGGACCTGCTCAGGCTAAGCATCCTGCTCAAGCCCCTCTTTTATCCCCACGCCCAAACATAGTTCGACAATTCACCGCCCCTTTCCTGCAAATAGGCAAAAAGAAAACCACCCAAGCG
>CAZVDE010000026.1:0-19767 GCA_964626065.1 uncultured Clostridiaceae bacterium
AAAAAACAAAAAAATAGGTATTGAAACACAAAGGTTTCAATACCTATTTAAGATTGGCGGCGGCCATTTCAATCAGCCGCGTGGGTTGGCCCGCTTTTTATAATTCCGTGATTTGACCCGCGATCATTGTTTGTAAGGCATTCAACTGCTGATCAAAAATGACCAGGTCGGCGTCTTTGCCCACCTCAATGCTGCCTTTGCGATCCGCTGCTCCAATCGCCTGCGCAGGATTTAAGCTGGCCATGCGAATCGCGTCTGCCAGAGGTACATTGACCAAATCAACCAGATTGCGAACTGCCCGATTCAGGGTTAGCGTCGAACCCGCAAGCGTACCATCTGCCAAGCGTGCGGTGCCTTCCTTGACCGTAACATCATACCCGCCCAACTCATAGAGGCCGTCCTCAAGGCCGGCGGCCATCATGGCATCGGTGATCAGCACGATCTTATCCCTGCCCTTGGCCGCAACAGCTAAATCCATAGCCCCTGCGTGGAGATGGATACCGTCACAAATAAGTTCGCAGTATACCCGTTCGTCCGTGAGCGCAGCACCAATGATGCCCGGTTCGCGATGGGAAAAATTCCGCATCCCATTATACAAATGGGTGGCTAGCGTAACACCCGCATTTATCGCTGTTTTTGCCACGGCAAACGTGGCGGTGGTATGCCCGGCGGCCACCGTGATTCCGCGATTTTTCAAATATTTGATTGCCTCTTCCGCCCCGGCAAGCTCGGGGGCTAGCGAAACTACCTTGATTGTATTCTGAGATGTGGCCAGAAAGCCTTTGAGCTCATCTAGATTCGGGACACGCAAATGTTCGGCGGGCTGGGCCCCTTTCTTTTCTTCCGAAAAGTAAGGCCCTTCGAGGTAAACACCTAAAACGTTGGCTTTTCCGGCCGTTTTGTGCTGTGCAT
The DNA here is from genome assembly GCA_964626065.1 of uncultured Clostridiaceae bacterium. Taxonomy (GTDB): domain Bacteria; phylum Bacillota; class Limnochordia; order Darwinibacteriales; family Darwinibacteriaceae; genus UBA3910. The sequence goes on from CAZVDE010000026.1 coordinate 913, forward strand.
CATGCACATACCTGCCAATAGTGCGCAGCGCCCCTTCAATAAGGCCCAGATCGGTTGTCATGGTCGTTGCCAGAAATGATGTTACTCCGTGCATAAAATGCTGTTCGGCCATGGAATCCAGGGCCTCGTAGGTTCCCTCCATCGTATCATGGCCAAAATTACCGTGGTTGTGAATATCTATCAGCCCGGGGGCCAAGTAATTTCCGCCCGCATCAATAACTTTATCGCAGGCCTTTTCAGCCGGATCGCCCTTGGGAACAAAACCGGCGATCTTATCCCCCTCCACAAGCACATTTAAGCCTTTCAACATTTCAAAGGGCGTGATCACATTAGCATTCTTGATTAAAATCCTCATTTTGACATCACTACTTTTTTGATTATTTTTTTATCCCAGCAGCCACGGTTGCCTAGAGATATTTGATTCTGTTTCTGTATTTGAGGAAGAGATCATCATTGCTGTACCCATCCACGTTTTGGCTGATGTATACGGGCAGCTTGAGGCCTTCTTCACTTACGATTCGTAAAGCCTCGCAGACGACTGCGTTAACAATCATGGAGCCGGCAATGGTAGAGCTGGCACCGGATTGCACACCGTTAAAGTCCAGCAGCCCATCACCCGCGGGGGCACAATTATCAAGGACAAGATCAGCGATTTCAAACAGGCGCTTGCCGCTGGGATGCCTTGACTCCACACTCTGCGAGTGTTTCAAGGAAGTAAGCGCAATGGTGTAGATACCGTGTTCTGCCGCCAGCATCGCCATTTCCACCGGCACTGCATTACGGCCGGAATTAGAGGTAATCACCATAACGTCGCCTTTTTCAATCTCATAATCATCCCAAATAATTTTGGCTAGCCCGCTGAGCCTCTCAACTTCGCCACCGCGCCGCGCACCCGAACTCGTGAGCACATCGCTATCCAGCATGGCCTGTACGTTAGCAAGGCCGCCCGCCCGGACAAACATTTCGATGCCGATCATGTGTGAATGGCCTGTGCCGAAATGGTAAATGATTTTATCATTTCGAATTGTATCCGCGAAAATCTGCGCCGCTTGATTAATCTTGTCTATTTGGGTTTCCTTAATTTCTCCGACCAGCTTCTCAACCGCTTCAATATACTTCGAACTTGACATTTTAACACCCTCCGATTTTTCAATGATAAATTAGCGCGAACTCCGGCTTCTTGCGGCCAACCCTCCTCGCGTTAGGATTGCTGCTTTTCTATTTCAGCCAGCAGTTTAGTGTTGGCCAAGTTTTTTGCCTCTGCCGCATCATAACTGAGTTTGCCTTCCACGTATGTTTTAACCACGTTCCAACCTTCATCCAGAACAATTAAATCAGCATCCTTGCCGACTTCAATGGTACCTTTGCGGTGATCTACCTTAGACAATTTAGCGGGGACGTAAGACGACATCTTACTTACCTCGCCAACGTCATAGCCCAATTTCACCATGTTTTGAAAACAGAACTCCATGCTCTTGGTGCTGCCCGAAATAGTCCCATCATCCAACCTGCTCCAGCCTTCGTCATCGATATTAATCGTTTTCCCGGAAAACTCATATTTACCTGCGCCGAGCCCGGCTCCGATGATAGCATCCGAGATCATACAGATTTTATCGGTTGTCTTCAACTTCACGATCATGCGAATCATTTCGGGATGGATGTGGAAGAAATCGCAAATCAGCTCGCAGTAAATATCCTCATCCAATAAATAGCCGCCTAAGGCCCCCGGCTCGCGATGGTGGATGGACCTTTGGGCATTACCGGTATGGTTTGAGAGCCCCACACCCCACTTAACGCCTTGTTGCGTTTCTGTCAGTGTGGCGTCGGTATGGCCGCCCGCTACTAGAATATCGTGGGAACGCAGGAATTTGATCAGCTCTTCCGCCCCCTCTAATTCCGGTGCCACGGTGACATGGATAATGCTTCCTCTGCCCAACTCTACAAACTCCCGCATTAGCTCCACTGAGGGCTGCAGTAAGTTTTCCACAATGAATGCCCCTTTTTCGGCACGGCTTAAAAAGGGCCCCTCCATATGGACTCCCAAAATTTTGGCCCCGGCATAGTCTTCTTCCATAACATCGGCCACGGCCGTCAGGCTTTTTTTGATGACGGGTACCGTTTCTCCGCCAAATGTCGGTTGGTAACCGGTAACCCCGACAGACGGCAGATATTTATTTAAACCGCGGATCTGCTCCTTTTCGCCCGAGCCGGCGGCCCACCCGGCCGAGCCGTGAATGTGGATGTCAATAAACCCGGGCAAAACGACCCGTTCGCCCACATCAACAACCTGCAGCGCGGCATATTTAGGTAAATCCCGGTTGGCGACAATTGCTTCGATCTTGCCTTCGTTAACTACTACTCCACCCGCAATCTTCCCTGCAGGCGTATAGATTCTGCTGCTTTTAATAAGGAATTTTTGCAATACTACCACCTCTCGTTTAAAAACGTTGTCCCGGATGCCTCCAAAGCCCGTTTAGATGCATATTTAGCCGGCCACGTCTTCTTTTAGTTTTTTGTTCTAGATAAAAAGTCCCATTCCTTCCGCTTCTCGTTTTTAAGCCTGATCTTTTTGTCAAACGATGGCCCCCGATCCCCCATCTTTAGATTACCAAACTCGGCCGTTTTTATCTATTTTACCCCACCCAAAGGGAGGAATTTTGCCCGACGAACCTAAATAGGACATAGTAACCTTAAAGGAGGCTAATGTAAGTGACATTTTCCCAGTTATTCGACCACACTAATTTGCGCCCGTACGCAACGGATGCAGACATGAAAAACCTATGTGAAGAGGCCATGAAGTACAATTTCAAAACGGTAGCAATCAACAATGCTAATATTGAAAAATGTGTTCGGTTCTTAAAAGGGTCGGGCGTCTTAGTCGATGCGGCCGTTTCCTTTCCCTTGGGCCAGTGCACACTGGACACTAAGATTTTTGAGGCGCAAGATGCCATCAAGAAAGGCGCGGGCGAGGTCGACTATGTGATTAACATCGCCGAATTGAAGAACAAAAACTATGCTTACATTGAACAAGAAATGAAAGCCCTAGTACAGATCTGCCGAGAGAATAATGTTATCAGCAAGGTGATCTTTGAAAACTGCTATCTAGAAGATGGCGAAATAATTGAACTGTGCCGGATTGCCAATAAGTATAAGCCTGATTATATTAAGACTTCAACCGGCTTCGGCACTTCCGGTGCGACAGTAAAAGACGTTCAGCTTATGCGCAAACACGCGCTGCCCGAAATTGGAATTAAGGCGGCGGGGGGTATTCGAGATCTGGCCACAGTCAACAAAATGCTGGCAGCCGGAGCGACCCGCATCGGCTGCAGTTCCAGCGTGCAGATTATGGAGGAAAAACGGCAGGAACAGTAAGCACAAAATCGGAGGATGGCATCGCCATCCTCCCCTGTTTAGTCCTATGTCAAATCGCCCACGATTTTTGTGCCGTGCACCTCGGTTACACCCGTGTTTTTAACCAGTTCCTCATAGTTGTCCTTGGTAACCCCGATGGCAGGCAGCAAAATCACCCGGCCCGCACTATATTCCACCAATGTGCGAATTGCCGCCTGGTTATCCAAAGCTGAACTCCTATCTCGGCTGCCGTTGGTCAGAGTGCGAATTACACCTAGATCGGCCAAGATGTCCAAGGCCTTTTTTGTGTCGGGAGTTTGCTCAAAAGCTAAGTGGAAGGCCACCTGCAGATTGCCGCATCTAGCCATCAATCTTTTCATGACGGGCACATCTATTTGATTGTCCTCTGTCAAAACCCCAAAAACTACCCCATCTACCCCAATTTCCCGACAGGCATCCAGATCCGCTTCCATAATTTGCAGCTCTGCTTCTGTGTAGACAAAGCCACCGCCTCGAGGCCGAATGATGGGGAAAACTTCTAAATCAAGTCCTTTGGCTAATTTAATCGTACCGTAACTTGGGGTAGTACCCCCTATCGCCAAATTGTCACAAAGCTCCACTCGGTCTGCCCCAAGCTCAGCCGCTCTTTTCGCCTCCGCATAACTTTCAACACAGGCTTCTTTAATCACTTTCATAGTTGCATCACTCCTAAAAGTTTTAGCGCCATATCCCGCAGTTTACTCAAAACAGCGCAAAACGGGAAATAAATTTCCCGTTTTTTGTTTAAGTCCACCGATTGGCTGCGCTTGCTCTAATTTAGAGATTTCTGATTCTGTGGAAATACTTTTCCACCAGTTTCCGGTTGTATTCACCGATTTCGGGGTGGTTGATGGCCAAAGACCCATTGAAATAGACATCGGGCTCAACGCCCTGTGCCAAGAGGTTTTCAACCGTTTGGCTCAAAACCGCATTTAAAATGGGAATCCCCGCGGCAGTCGAAGTAGGACCCACCGTCTGTTCCATTCCCTCGAAATTGAGGGCGCCATCACCGATGGGACAGCAGTTGTCAATGACTATATCCGCATGGTCCTTGAGTTTTTTGCCCGATGGATGTTTTGCTTTCAAATAATTCGTGTATTCAACCGACGTAATAACAATGACCGGAACACCCCGTTTACGGCAGGCTTCCGCGAATTCGATGGGCACAATGTTATTACCGGATTGAGAACTGATAATCACTGCATCGGGCGGGGCTATCCGGTGGTACTCCGCAATAACTTCGCCTGCCCCCGGCAGGTTTTCCATGGCCCCACTTTTGGTCACTTCCACATGCCCGGTCATGCTAATTTCCATGATAGAGTGGATGGGAGCTAAAGTAGCCGCCCGGTTATTCGCTTCTTCCGCGAGAATACTGGAATGGCCCACGCCAAAAACGCGGATCAATCCGCCCTTTTTCACCGTTTGGCACAAAACGTCGGCCGCGGCGGTGATTTGTTCTCCCTGAGTTGCCTGAATCCGTGCGAAGATTTCTTCCACCTTTTTAAAGTAGCGCTGCCAACCGTTTTGTTTAACCATGGCCACTGCCCCCTTTTTTTTAGAGTATGCCGATGCGGCTGCGATATTTTTCTATCAACTTATCGTTCCGTTCCCGGCCGTGATCGAGGTTACCACTCAAGAATACCGGAGGTTCCACACCCTTTGCAATTAGTTTTTCCACCGCAGATACTACGATGGCATTGATAATGTAAAAAGCGCTTACATTAGACGTGGGACCAACCGGAATATCCAAGCCATCCAAGTGTAATGCGGCATCACCCAGTTCACTGCAGTTGTCAATCACAATATCGGCCACATCCATTAGTTTTTTTCCGCTAGAATGCCTTGAAGTGACCTGTTGACCATAATCCTTGGAAAGAATGGCGATTACGGGCACACCCCGTTTTTGACATTCCCAAGCCACCTCGATGGGGGCTGCATTGCGGCCCGAGTTGGAAATAACGATCATGACATCTTTTGTGCTCACCTGTTGGTAATCAACGATGATTTCGCCCCAGCCCTCCATGCGTTCGGTGTATTCGCTCTTTGTGACCTGCTGATCACCGGTAAGGCTGGGCTCGAGAATTGCGTTCACAGGGGCCAGGCTGCCGGCCCTATAAACAATTTCCTCCGCCACCATGTGCGAGTGGCCCGTTCCGAAAGTGTGGACGAGGCCGTCCTGAGCAACTGCGTTCGCGACTGCTTCCGCTGCTTTGTCAATTTGAACCGCTTGAGTTTTCTGTACCTTGTCCAGAACACCGCGCACCTGCTCGGTGTAACGTTCAAATGCGTTCATCTGTATCCTCCTACCTTTATATACTCACAACGGCGACCTTCTTGGGAAAGAAACGCCCCGGTTAATAGGCCGGGGCCGCCGGTGCTGTGAATCAAACATTAAACACCCGCCACGGGGACCACACATTCCCCGCCGCGGCCGCGTAGGTTTGTTTTGGCAAAACAAAATCAGAATCAGCAAGAATAAGGGCAAACCAAAGCGTAGTTCCGAAACAAACCCACAATCGGACAGCTACCCCCGGTTATAACCCGCTTTTGTCCAAGAGTTCGAGAAAATCCTGTTTTCTGTTGGACACCATCGTTTGGGCGGTCAGCCTGCCCACCTTTTCTGCAATGGCGCGATAAACGGGCGCCTGCTCCGCCGTCACCGCAACTGAGCGCGTGACAAGCACATGCTTCGTCCCCGGAATCGGGGCCTGGTTACCCACATTCACCTCTTGAGGCTGAACGCCCGCTTCTAGAAGGGCCAAAGCATCGGAGGGGAATTTGGCGATCAACAAGATTTTTTCCGCTTGCGATTTCTCACTTTTTACATATTCGACCGTTTCCGCAATTGACAGCACGGACGTTTTGATCCCCCTGGCCGCTTGGGGCAAAATCATTTTTTGAATAGGATCATTAGCCACGTCGTCATTGGTGCAGATGATATGATTTGCACCAACCAGATTGACCCAAGAAACTGTAACTTGCCCATGAATTAAACGATTGTCGATTCTTAAATGAACTACAGCCATTTTGACCTCCCATTATGTTTGTGATAGAAAGATCTCCGAAAGCTTACGGGTTGCCTCTGCGGTTGTTTCAAGACAAAGGTTCGCCAGGGACGGCAAATCCTCCCGTTCACGACTTAGTAAAGCCTCCAGAAGCATAGGTAAGCTCGCCCCGGTCACAACATCCACGGACAATTCTTCAGCGAATAACCGTGCAGCTGCATTGGCGGGGCTGCCGCCGAAAAGATCGGCCAAAACTAAAACCCCCTTGCCCGTATCTAACTCGCGGGCCCGCAGCTTAATTCGTTCAAAAAATTCTTCCGGGCTGTCCTGAGGCTGCAGTCCGTGCGCCTGCACCTGTTTTTGTTCGCCTAATATCATTTCCGCTGCATCTAAGAGGCCTGAGGCAAAAGACCCGTGGCTAATTATAAGTAGACCAACCATTTTGCATCTCCCAACACATTAGACTTATTCCATTGCAAGCAGGGAAGGCGGAATATCCGCCTTCCTGCTCCATCTCTATCTTTCCCAATAATTCGCCGTTTAGTCTAGAAGAACCCAACAAGGCTGCCAACGAAGGCGATCACCACAAGCAGCAGCAGTGCCTGGAGAGGCTTCCATTTGCGGCTTGTGAGCAGCCAGTAAATTAAACCTACCAAAGCGATGGGTACGGCAAAGGGCAGAATCTGATCCAAAACATCCTGGACAGCAACGATACTTGTCTGAACCTTGCCCTCAAGCTCTACTGCTTGAGTAAAGGTCAACGCGGTGCCAATACCCAGAATACTCGGAATAAATCCGCCCACAACGGTTATACCGGCGATAGTAGCCATTTCTGTAAGACGGCTAAGGACACCGGCCTGCGAGACTTCGGAGACAACCCCGATACCCTGGCGATAACCGACATGGAACAACCAGTATGGTACGAACAGGCCCCAGAACAATCCGAAGACGACCATAATCCAAAAGCCCGCCATACTTCCCTGCAGCGCTAAGCTAGCTGCAAAGGCACCAACGATAGGCCTGGTCAGGACCGCGAAAAGAGTGTCGCCGATCCCGGCAAAGGGGCCCATCAGACCAACCTTCAAGCTGTCCACTGCGTCGGGCGCAGCTTCTTCTTCTTCCATGGCAGTCGCTGCACCCATGATGATTGCGCCCACAGGCGGATGGGTGTTAAAGAATGCCAAGTGACGCTGCATAGCTTCTTTCAAGTCTTCACTGGTCTTCTTAACCTTTTCCAGGACAGGGGCGATACACCAGGCGAAACCCAGAGCCTGCATACGCTCATAGTTCCACGACCATTGGAAGGTCAATATATAGCGCCACATAGCCCTTCTAGCTTCTTTTGTCAGTTGCTTATCGGTTTTAGGCATGCTCGGCTCCCCCTTTCAACTGAATGTAGAGTGCGGCGAGAGCAACAGCGATAATACTAATTCCAATAACAGGAACATTGAGATAAGCGAAGAGAACGTAACCTATGACTAAGAAAGGCAAGTATTTGCGAACAGGCAGCTGTCCCAGCAAAAGGGCAAAACCTAGAGCGGGCAGAACCGCACCCACTGTTCTCATACCAGCCATGAACCATTCCGGCATCCATTCAGTAAAGGCAATAACTGCATCCTGCCCCAACCAAAGTGCTAGGAAAACCGGAATCGCGCGGGTAACACCCCACGGAATATTACCCAATAAATGCATAGTAGTGACACCGCGCATATTATTTTCTTCCACATACCTGTCCGCTCCGTGGATGAAGACCGTATTTACACCACGGCCGAACACGTCAAGCTGCATCATGAGTACAGCGGCGGACATGCCGATGGCCAATCCGGTTTCAATACTGCCGGTAATGATGCCGAAGGCGGTGCCCAGAATTGCGCCTACGTGAAAGTCGGGAATGGTAGCTCCTCCGTAAGTGTGCATACCAAGGGACATGAGAGTCAATGAAGCACCTACACTGAGGCCTATTTTCACATCACCGATAATAAGCCCGGTTATGGCGCCTGAAATAAGAGGTTCATGCCAAAGAACACCTGATTGTGCTAAGTTACCGACGATACTGATATACGCCCAAATAGCGACCAACAGGGCTTTTCCGATACCTATTTCCAATTCTTCTTCTCCCCCTTGCTTAATTGATTTGGTGCTGACAACTTACTTTTCCTTCCCTTTCTAATCACTCCTTTGAAAATATACTGTGTACCCCCAAACAACACTTCCGGCAAGCGAAACTATATAATATTTTCTCGCTTTGCTAAAAAGTATTCGACATTCTAAGACATATTCCTGTAATAAAATGCTATTCTTTTATGGAAGTATAGGCTGTTTCTAACAATTTTTGTGTACGAATGCCTTCTTCTAAATTCGGGGAGCCACCTGGTGCCTCACCAAGGCTCACTGAGCGCAGAAACCAAGCTAAACTGGCGAGATGAACATCAACCATCCAGCCCAAGGAAAGGCGGGCCGGTGGGTAAACTTCTTTCAAACCAGCCAGAAAAGCATCATCTTCCACACTTCCGTCATCCGCGGGGAGCTGCTGCCCCCGTGTGCCGAACCAACGGCAAGCATTTCGGGCGGGATCAATATGTAATGCTCCTTTTTCTCCGTAGATTTCAAGGCCCATGCCGTCTCCACCCACCGCAACCCGTGAAACCTCCACCGTTCCCCTGGCCCCGTTTTCTAAAGTCAAAGCAACCAGGGCGTGATCATCCACGTCCACTTCCGCTTCGCCTTGGGGCCACCGCCGGGTTTTAACCACCGTGTCAAACCAAGAAGTGACTTCCACCGCTTCTCCCAAAAGAAAACGAAGCAAATCTAACAAGTGGCTGCCCAAATCCATCAGGGCGCCACCGCCTGAAGTGGCGTGTTTAAGCCGCCAGGCCCCCGGCCGATCCGGGTTTAAGTAGCTGGAATGGTAGGAAGTGAAGCGAAACGAATGAATTTTGCCCAGGGCGTCCTTCTTGAGTAGAGCTCTGGCTTTGGCCACCGCCGGGGAGAAACGCAAAACATAGGCACCCTGAATTATGGACTTGCAATCCGCTAATTCCGTTTGCAGTGCCGCCGCCTCCGCCCCATTAAGGCAAAGAGGTTTTTCATAATAGATGTGTTTACCCCGCTTTGCCGCGGCTAAAATCTGCTCATAATGCAAATTATTAGGCGTGCAGATGTCAACTACATCTAAACCCGGCACGGCAAGAAACTCATCTAAGTTATGGACAACGCGAGCAAAGCCAATCTGTGCGGCCTGTTCTTTTTTTGCCCGATCGGTGGTAAGTAAAGCCGATAAATCCACCGCAGGCACCGGAGTGCCTATAACCGGCAGGCACTTTAGGCCCTGCAGATGGGTGCGGGCTATTCCCCCCAGCCCGATCAAGCCGTAACCAATTTTCATGCGTATCCCCCTCGAAAGTCAGCGGCAGATTCTGCCCCTGTATTTTTCCTTCAACCTTTCGTTTCCTTCCTCCGCGCCATCAACATTTTTACTCTTCAAAATGGGTAATTCTTTCCCCTCAGCTTGTATCTTTTCGATAACGGAGAGCATTAAAGTATTCATCAAGAACGCTCCCATGATGGTCGACCCGGGCCCGGACCTGTGCGGGCTGTTGGGGATGGCAACCAATGTATCACCAAAACCAACCCCGGTGTCCAAGACATAATCTGCGATTTCGTACAAGTTCTTACCGCCGCTGTGCCTAGATGCGAGCTTTCGGGAAAAGGAAACGGATGTAACCGCGACAGTTGTCAGGCCCCTGTCCTTGGCGCCGAGACAGATCTCGATCGGTACGGCATTGCGGCCCGAATTGGAAATTATAATCATGATTTCGTCTTTCTCCAAAATACACTTGCGCTCGTAATCAACCAATAATGCTTCTGCCAGGCCTTCCACCCGTTCCGCCTCGCCACCGGTGGGATCGTTGATTCGGCTCACCGGGACAAGCCCCCCGGCCCTGCCGGTAACTTCCTTAGCGATCATATCCGAATGGCCGGAGCCAAAGGTGTGAACGATTCCCCCCGCAATAATTGATTCTGCAATCTTAGCGGCAATCTCGCCGATCACATCAAGCTGCTCCTGTGATGAAGCCAAAAGCTGTTGTATGCTTACCAAATAACTCTGTGCTAACACCGCAATCCCCCCTGCTGTCCTAAATTTACCTATTCCGACATTCTTTAATAAGTCCTGCCTTTAGCACCGTTTTTCCATCCGGAGCAGATAAAAAGATCATGGGAGGATAAATCTTTCCAGGGCCTCCAGCACTGCATGTTCATTGTTGGAGCTGTTAGTGACATAATCGGCGTGCCTTTTTACCTCTTCAGGTGAATTCTGCACCGCAATCCCCACGGCGGATGCGGCAAACATCTCGACATCATTATAGTAATTGCCGATAGACAGTATCCGGCCGGCCCCCACACCCAACTTAACCGCCAATTCCCTGAGGGCATTGCCCTTCGTAGCTTTGCTGTGCGTAATATCCATGATTGAAGGGACAGAATCAATAAAATAAGCATCCAAGCCGTTTTTTTCTATAAAACTGCCAACTTTATGGGTATTACCCACACTGGTGAGATTAATAATGGGGATACCGTCAAGCTGACTGACATTTTCGATTAGATTTAATTCCAAATTATGCCTGGCTATGAATTCATCAACATAGCGATTGACACCGGTAACGCCCCAGTACTCGCTGCCGAAAATATGGAGCGGCTCGTTTTGGGCAATGCAAAACCTGATGATTTCATAGGCTGCCTCTTCATCCATGGCCCGCATAAAAACTTCCCGCCCGGTACTTAAATCAATAATCAATGCCCCGTTATGGCTGATCAGATAACAGTCCAAATCATGTTCACCAATCACATCCAAGGCCGCGGCCACGGGCCTGCCGGTAGCGATGGCGATGATTATATCGTGCTTTTGGGCCTTTTTTAAGCCCGCAAGATTTTCTTGCGAAATTAATTTATGATCATCCAGAAGTGTTCCATCAAGATCTATTCCCAACAGTCGTTTGTGGCTCATCTTTTTGTCCATATAGACGCCTCCCTTCTTCCAAGCCTACATCTATTATATTTGAGGAGGCAGACCCAATTCTCCTGCCGGCACCAACTGAATTCTCTATTCACTGGTAATCACCGGCTTAGTGTTGCGAAAAGAGCCGGGCTCAATGCCGCTGCGCAGGGCCGATTCTCTGACCAGAGCTTGAATGGGGATGATTTCCAAGAGGGGGGCTAAATATTCATGCAGAAACGGAACAGGTAGGACAAGGCCATCTCCGGCAAAAGGCTCGCCAATCGCCACAACATCCGCGCCGTAAGTGCGCAGCTCCGCTATGAACCGCGTATTTAATTCGGCGAACTTGCCTTTAGGGTTAAAGACGAAACAAAGCACGCCGGGCTCAATGACTTCCACCGAGCCATGCCTGAACTGTCCCGCACTAAACCCCTCTGCGGAACGCTTAGCGCCCTCTTTGAACAGCAGTGCACCTTCTAGGGCGCTGCCATATGAGCCGCCCCTGCCCATGAGATAAACCGAATGGGATTTTTCAATTAAGGGCAAAATTCTGTGCAGGAGTGCCGAGGAACGCTCTAGCGCCTGATCAAAGCGGTTAATCGTGCTCTCAATCAGTTTGTAAAAACGACCCGTTCCGGCTTGCCCCAAATGGGCCGCGACCAAGATCAGAGCCAAGATTGAAGCGGTATACGTCTTAATAGCTACAGAATGATCACCAATCACACCTAAGGGCAGCACCAAGTGGCAGCCCCTGCCCACGGTACTGTCCTGATTGTTGGTCAGGGCTATGGTGCGAACTGAGGCCGCAACCGAATCCAAAAGCCGGATCGCTTCCGCACTTTCCCCCGATTGGGAGACAATCAAGAGTGTGGTTTCCGGGCCCAAGACATGGACCTGATTATCCAGAAGTAATGAGGTATCTTCGACCGCAACGGCAAACCCGTATTCGTGAAAGACACCCCGCGCGGCATGGCCCGCAAAAAGCGAAGCACCCATCCCGGTCACTAGCAAATTGGGCGATTTGTTGATAATTTCAGCCGCTTCGGCCAATAGCGCCCTTCCCTCGCCACTGCGGTACTTGGTATAAACGTCCGCAAGCGCCTCTGCTTGGCCGCACATATCCCGCAAAAACGGATCTTTATTCACTTCCGCCACCGCCTTTTCCGATTTCGGCCAAAACTTGCCGCCGAAAGGCCCGTAAATTTTGCCCGGGCGAACCCCGGCCCGTGAAGACGCAGGAAGTGCCTGCCACAAAGATCTCTGCCCCCGCCTGAAAGGCCTTCACCGCAGTATCCACATTGATGTTGCCATCCACCTGAATCGGCAGTTTAAGCTGCTGCTCGTCGATGAGTTTTTTCACCTTGGCTATTTTAGCTGTGGTGTTGGCAATGAACTTTTGCCCCGCAAACCCCGGCTCCACTGCCATAATCAAAACATAATCCACCTGATCAAGTACGTAACTGAGGCTTTCTAATCCACAAGCCGGATTAATGGCCGCGCCCGCCCCCATCCCCAAACCCTTAATTTCTCCAATCAGGCGGTGGGGGAATTTAACTTGATCCAGATGAAAACTCAACTGTGAGACTCCCGCCTCGGCGCAGAGTGAAACATAATTTTCCGGCCTATCCACCATTAAATGGACATCAATGGGAACGGCGGAAATATCCTTGAGAGCCTTCACGCTGGCGAAATTCATGGCTAAATTGGGAACATAGACACCATCCATAATATCCACATGCCACAGGTCAATGCCGGCTAATTCCAATTCTTTGACGTCCCTTTCAAGGTTCAAAGAATCGGCACACATTAACGATGCTGAAATCTTCATGACTGCCTCCTTTTCAGCCCTGTTTCTGCAGTTCACCCCTTTTTTCCTGGTTAAAGGGCCGCTAGAATGTTTTCCAACGGCCCCGGTGTTTACAGATTGCGAATCCGATAAAAGTACTTATCCACGATTTTATTGTTGTGCTCAACTGCCTCTTGCGAGTTTGCCGCCAAGGAGCCATTGTAATAAACATCCGGTTTAATCCCCCGGGCCAGCAAGTTTTCCACCGCTTGCACCAAAACAGCGTTAATAATGTACACGCCGGGAATGGTGGAAGTGGGGCCCACCTTTGGCTCAAACCCTTCTAATTCCACTGCCGCATCGCCAATGGGAGTGCAGTTATCGATTACCACATCACCCATATCCTTCAGTTTTTTCCCGGAGGAGTGTAAAGGCCGCAAATAGTCAGAGTAATCGGTGGAATTAATGACAATCGTCGGCACCTTGCGTTCTTGACAGCTGCGGGCGACTTCGATGGGAACCGCGTTATTGCCTGAATTAGAAATGACAATCATAACATCAGGCGGCTGCACCCGGTGATAATCTACAATGGCTTCCCCCGCGCCCTCTAGTTTCTCCAAAGGGTTGGATTTGGTGATTTCCACACTCCCGGTCATGCTCGTTTCCAAAATGGCGTGGACCGGAGCCAAGGTTGCGGAGCGCCAAAACACCTCGTCCGCCATCATGTGCGAATGGCCAGTCCCGAAAACGTGCACTAAGCCATCCTCCGCAATACAATCGGCCACAATTTCAGCGGCTTTGAGAATATTGTCCCCTTCCCGCTCCTCTACTTTTTTCACTACCTCATGAACCGCGGTAAAATATCGTTTCCATGCCTTTGTCATCTGCATCATCTGCTCCTCTTTATGGTTTCTTCACGATTGACAATGTAATCTCACGGCCCGGTCCAGGTTTTCCCGCAGCAGCCTAACCCTTGCCTCGACAACATCACCGCCGCTTTCGGCCGGCATACGTACCCCCGAGCCTGAATGGGCGTTGGGCACTCCCGTTTCCTGCACCAGCCAGGCGATGTTTTCGGGGGTAACCCCTCCCGCCAGAAATAGATCAATCCGTCCATCCGCCTGGTTTTGAAAACGTCTGATTCTTTCAGTCCCATCCGGTGCTTTTGTTCCCAAACGCCGGCCGCCCGTCAAACGAACACTCTTAATGCCTAGTTCAATCAATTTTTCCAACGCTTGCTCCGGATCCTTGGTTTGCTCCCAGGCCAAATGGAAATTCAAGGGGATGCCGGCGGCCGCTTCCCGAAATTTTTGCACCGCCTCCACATCAATTTCGCCCTGTGGCGTTAGTGCACCAAGCAAAAACCCCGCCACATTGTACTGCCTGGCCAGGCTGATATCTTTGCACATAGCCGCAATGTCTTCCGGAGAAAGTACAAAACTTTTTTTGTGCGGCCGCACCATCACCATCACGTCAATCTGCACTCGGCTGCAGATCTGTTCAATCATACCTAAAGTAGGAGTCAACCCATCGAGTTCAGCAGCGCTTTTCAGATCAAGCTGTGTCGCGCCGCCCGCTTCGGCGGCTAGTGCATCTGCCACCGTTTCCACAATAATCTCCAGCATAACTAAGCCCCCTTCTTTAAATTCGATCTTTACAATGTAACTTCCTTAGTCGTCGATACCTTAAAGAAAATTGCCAGTGATATTACCGTTGTGGCATACAAGATTGTAGACAAGGCCGCCGCCACCGGGTAGTTGCCCCTGATTACATCGGTGTAAATGCGAATTGTCATCGTCTGGGTCCTAGTTGTATACAGAAGTACGGAGGCACTTACTTCGGAAATAATCGTAATCCAGCTGAGAACGGCACCCGAAATTACGCCCGGCAGCATTTGGGGCAGGGTGATTTTGAAAAAGGTCCTAAGATTGGAGGAGCCCAAGCTGATGGCCGCCTCCTCCGTATTAATGTTGATTTGATGCATAATCGCCGCGCTTGACCGCACTGTAAAGGGTAGGCGGCGGATCACATAAGCGATGATCATGATTGTAGCCGTTGCGCTGAGCAGCAGCGGTGGCGTATTAAAGCGCAGCAGCAGGGCGATGCCCACGATGGAACCGGGTACCAAATAAGGAAACATGGTCACCACATCTAAGATGCCCGTAATAATGCTGCGTTTGCGCACCGTAATGTAGCCAATTAAAATTGCCAGCAAGACCACAACCACAATGGCAATTGCGGCCAGAGTAAATGTGTTGCGAATCGGGATTGCTGCCCGGCTGAACGCGGCTCGGAAATTATCCAAAGAATATCCCGGGATCAGCACGTTCCCCGACGTTTTGCGAAATGAAGTGTACACAACGTACATATGGGGAAACAGAGTCAGTAGAGTAAAACCATAAACATACAGATGGGCGAGAATGTTGCCAATGCCCGTGGCCTGCTTGGGCTGCACCGGATTAAGCGCATTCATTACAAACGATTTGCGGCCCGAAATAAATTTTTGCAGTAAAAAGACGGAGGTGGCAAAGACAATCACACACACACTGATCGCCGAAGCAAAACCGGAATCCCCGCCCAACTCGCCAATGAACTCGTTCACGATCAGCACCGGCACGGTGCGGTACCCTTCGCCAATCAGCATGGGGGTGGCGTAATCGGAAAACACTCGCATAAATACAACTAAAAAGCCGGCCAAAACGGTTGGCAAAATTAGGGGCAGCACAATGCGCACCACCTTTTTGATGCCCGTAAAGCCCAGCAGTTCAGCTGCTTCCAAAAGCGCCCCGTCCATTTTTTCCATCGCCCCGTATAAATAGACAAACATGAGCGGGGTCATGGACAGGGTGAACACCAGGAGCATGCCGGGAAACCCGTAAATATCCGGGATACGCACATTCAGTGTATTGCTGAGAAACTTGGTGATCAGGCCATTGCGGCCCAACAATAGTATCCAGGAATAACCGCCGATAAAAGGCGCCTGCATACAAGACACCAAGAGCAGCATGCGAATGGTATCCCTTCCCTTGATTTTGTACATGCGCAGTAGGTATGCTAACGGGGTTGCAAAAAGAACCACCAGCAGGCTCACTGCGGTAGAGACCTTAATGCTGTTGAATATGGGCAGATAGTAATATTTGTGGCTGAAAAACTTGATGAAGTAGCCCAGCGTGTATTCGCCCGTTTTTTGATCAACTACACTTTCCACCAAGAGCGTCAGCAGGGGGGCAACAAGGAAAACCAAATATAAAGAAAATACCGCTAAGGAAATAACAGTCCAGATATTAAAAGACCTTGTTTTGTTCCGCATTTTAACCAACTTCCCTTTCTAAACGCGCCTCGCTTTTATACTCTTGATTAAAGCTGGTCTCTTTTTCATGATGGAACAAATTGATTCTGTCTTTCTTAACACCCAAACAGATTTCTGTCCCCGGCAGCAGAGGATCGAGGGCATCCGATTCTCGAATCAGTTTTACCTCCTGCCCGGTTTCCAAAGTGGCAACATAGTGCGTGTTCAGGCCCAAATACATGCGGTCCCGTATTTTAGCCTTGATCCCTACCCCATCGGTGCGCAAGTGGAATTCCTCAGGCCGCACGGAAACGCTGACCGGAATTTGCTGGCCTTCATCAAGACTTATTTTCAAGTTATCTGCAATTGCCTCTGCGTAATTCTCAGTCAATTCCAAAATCAAATTTCCATCTTTTTTAGCCAGTTTCCCGGTAAGAATATTGGTCTGGCCGATGAAGCTTGCTACAAAAAGGTTGGCGGGCCTTTGGTAGATTTCCTCAGGCACACCGATCTGCTGGATTACCCCGTGGTTCATAACCGCGATTCGATCCGAGACCACCATGGCTTCTTCTTGATCGTGAGTGACGTAAACAGTCGTCACGCCATATTGCTTTTGGATATCCCTGATTACGTTGCGCATGTCCACCCTGAGTTTGGCATCTAAGTTAGATAGGGGCTCGTCCATTAAAAGCACATCGGGTCGCGACACGATAGCACGGGCCAGGGCCACGCGCTGCTGCTGGCCGCCGGACAGTTTTTCGGGCAGCTTATCGCGGTGATCTTTCATCTGAATTACATCTAAAATATCATCAACCACCCCGGCAATTTCGTCCGCTTGGTAGGTTTTTCTGGTTTTCAGCCCGAAGCCTATATTTTTTTCCACCGTCAAATGGGGGAAAAGCGCATAATCTTGGAAAACCATGCCGATCTTGCGATCCTTGGGGGGAACCTTGTTAATAATTTTGTCATCAAAATAAATTGAACCCCGTTCGATACTCACAAATCCCGCAATCATTCTTAATAAAGTTGTTTTGCCGCAGCCGGAAGGGCCGAGTAAGGTAAAAAACTCGCCGGCCGGTATTTCTAGGGATAAATTGGGTATTACAGTAAAATCGCCGTACTTTTTCATCGTTTCTTTAATCGTTATAAATTTGCTCATTTCACTGCTCCTCTAACGGGGGTGGATCCTGCGGAAGGCCCCCATCAGGCCTTCCGCAGGTATACTCTGCACACCCGCACAGATTCTATCAAAAATGGTAACTTACTATTTGGTGATCCAAAGTTCGATATATTTCTCAATAATCGCGGGCTTTTGGGCTTCCACATAATGTACATCCCAGAGGAAGGAATCCATGTCTTCCAACGGTTCCATGAAATCAACCAATTCGACGCCGGCGCGAATCGGGCGGTTTAAGACTTCTGCCATTGCCTTTTGCGCGTCTTCGGAGGTGAGAAAGTCAATGAATTTCTCAGCATTTTCCGGATTGGGGCTGTTGCGAACTTTCGAAGCAACGCCTGCCGCAGCCATGATTCCCTCTTCCGGATAGACAACTTTCACCGGAGCGCCGTCCACAACCCAGTTCAGAGCGGCCAATTCCCACGTGAGGCCTACCGGATATTCTCCTTCAGCAACACTGCGGTGCACAACTCCGGAACTACTGGAGATTTTGCCGTCCAGATTATCAAGGAACTTGTCCACATAAGTCCAAGCGGCGGGGTTCATCAGATCTTGGCGATCCCCCATCGAATACAGCATATTCACTACCGTCAACAAAGCGGAAGAAGATGCGGACGCATCACCGTGGGCAATCTTGCCCTTAAGTTCCGGCTGCAGTAAATCAGCATAACCGTTAACGGTGATTCCCAGTTCATCCAGTAAATCGGTGTTCACAAAAATTACGTGCAGATCAACGGCGGTCTGGGTATAGATGCCGTCTTGGTTCCCAAACCCTTCCAGCATAAACTCATCGTTAGTGGAAACATACTCTTCAAACAAATGGGCGATGGGCTGTACAACCGCGGGGTTACTGCCCCAGAAAACGTCACAATATGGATTGTGCTGCTCGATCTGGACGCGTTTCACAAGCTCGCCGGAACCGGCTGTAATCACTTCAACCGAAATGCCGGTCTGTTCTTCAAACATTGGCATCAGAATATTAATCAATTCTTCTGCAATCGGAGTATAAACCACAACCCTGCCCGATGCTTGGACAGTACCTGCTGCAGCAACCAGTAATGCGATAATTAGTAGGACTTGAATGCGATTTTTCAAATTTGTCACTCCCATATTTTTAAGTATGATCTGCCTTCACCAAGCCTGTTTAGTCCGTTCCACCTCCCAGTGTATCCTGTCCCGCACTAAAAACATGCAGAAACATTTATCAAAGGC
>CAZVDE010000027.1:0-19265 GCA_964626065.1 uncultured Clostridiaceae bacterium
CCAACCAGAGGGGGAATGCTTTGGAAAACCAAGGCAAAGACAAGCATGAACGCACACACAAAAAGCAGATGTTTCCACTTGGCCATTTACTACCACCTCAACCTAATTACTTTCTTCTTTGTAGTTCTCCTCACAAACCGAAAGACCTGTAAGTTACCGGAATAAACAGGTTTTTTCAGCATCATGCAGAAAGGACAAAGCAGACCAATACCAAAAAAGAGGTGTGTAAACATGAGGCGCAAAGATAGAGAAATGGATCGCTCCTTTGGTTTAACGGTAATCGACCGCAGCAGGTTCGGTATCCTAGCAATGGTTGATCGGGGAAGACCTTATGCCATTCCCCTTTCACTGGTGCGTGAAGGGGATGCTTTGTATTTCCACTCCGCACCGGAGGGAAGAAAAACCGAGGTGTTTCAGCAAAACCCCGAGGTGAGCATTGCCTTTGTGGGAGAATGGCGTGTTCCTGAGCTGTTTACCGCCGCAGAGCTGGAGAAGGTCACGGATGATGAGGAAAAAACGGCCATACTGCTCAGTAAAGTGTTCACAGTCGAATTCGAATCAGTCGTGGCAACGGGCAGAGTGCGGCTTGTGCGGGACGACGAAGAAAGGATTAAGGCAATGCGCCTAATTTGTGAAAAATACACACCCACGAAGATGGCCTATTTCACCCAAGCCGCCCAAGCGGGGCTGCCCCGCACCCACATTTATCGCATCGACATGACAGAAGTCAAAGCAAAACGAAAAAAATACGACCGGCAGGGCGAAGAAATGAAATGGGGACGGCTGACGGACTAAGCGCTTGTTCTGCTTGAAGCCCCACTGCCTTTAGGCGGTGCGGGCTTTTTTTCTTTCCCCGCAAGCATGCCCCGTGTTTAATCCGATTTAAATCGCGGTTTTTGATCCAGATCATTTTTTTACCCCCTTGGGCATGCTAGACTGTACATGCAATAACGATTTCAAGTATGAAAGGGGATCACCATGACAGTATTTCATGATGCGAAAGAGCGCACTTTGAAGAACCTAGAAGTCTATGTGCCGGTAGTGGCCCGTGTGCACGGGGGAAGCCATCCCGAATTCCATGAGGTCAAAGAAATCTTCGATCAAATAACAGCCAAGATGGGGCAAGCGGGTACGGGCCGGCCTGACCTGGACAGTGAATTCACCAGGCTGCGGGCGGTTACTGACAACTACACGGTCCCGTCCGATGTATGCGAAAGTTATGAGGCGGTCTACAAAATGCTGCTGGAACTGGACCAGGCTTATCACGCTTAAGGCCGGTTTGGATTTAAGAAAGGGTGATTAAATGCAGCGCTTAATTTTATCCAATAAAAATAATATTGCCTTTGCCAGCGGTATTTTAATCGCCATTGCTTTTTTGAGCAAATGGATTTTTGCTTCGTCCTTGGTTTTCAACCTATCTCTGATTATGGCCTCCATTCTCGGTGTAACACCCATCGCCCTACAGGCTTATCAAGCCTTGCGAGTAAAGGTGGTCAGTATCGATGTTTTGGTCACCATCGCTGTTTTGGGCGCCTTTGCCATCCGCAACTTCGAGGAAGCGGCCATCGTCACCTTCCTATTCCTGTTTGGGGCCTTTTTGGAGCTGCGCACGCTGAATAAAACGAGGTCGGCCATCAAAGAACTTACTGAAATGGCGCCGGAAAGCGCCTTAAAACTCATGGCGGATGGAAAATTCAGCGAAGTGGAAGTGGATGAGGTTGATGTGGGCGACATTCTGCTCGTTAAAACAGGCGCCAAGATACCCGTCGACGGAACGGTGCTCTCGGGCGAAGGGGCAGTCAATGAAGCCAGTATTACCGGGGAGTCGCTGCCGGTAGCCAAAGAAAAGGATTCGACCGTGTTTGCAGGCACAATCCTGGATAACGGGACACTGCAAATTGCGGCCAACCGGGTTGGCGAAGATACCACTTTCGGCAGGATCATCGAACTGGTGGAAGAAGCACAGGATTCAAAGTCTGAAGCGGAACGCTTCATTGACCGTTTTTCCAAGTATTATACCCCGGCGGTCCTAGTCATTTCTTTTCTGGTTTGGTTCTTTTCAAGAGATATTGAACTGGCCATCACCATTCTGGTGCTGGGCTGTCCCGGGGCCCTGGTCATCGGAGTCCCCGTATCGCACGTTGCGGGCATCGGCAATGGGGCCAGAAATGGTGTTTTACTCAAGGGTTCCGAAACGATCAGTGATTTCAGCCGCTTAGATACGATTATCTTTGACAAAACGGGTACCTTGACGGTGGGCAATCCTTCCGTGGCCGAACAGGAATACTATGGGGAACAAATTGAAGAAGCCCTGAGTTACCTGGCCAGTGTAGAGCGGGAATCGGACCATCCCTTGGCAAAAGCAGTTTTGGCCGAAATTGGCGAAACAACTTTTTGGCCGGTGCAAAATACTGAGGTTGTCAAAGGAGAAGGAATTACGGCCACCATTAATGGGCAAGAAGTGGCTGTGGGCAATGAGGCCCTCATGAATAGGGTGGGTGCCCGGCTCAGCCAACAAGCCCTGCAGGATGCGGCCCGCTTGGCAAAAAACGGGAATTCGCTGGTGTTGGCCGCGGTCAATCGAGAATTGAAAATAATGATGGGCATCCGCGACCAAATCCGCCCGGGCGTAAAAAAAGATCTGGCCAAACTAAAAAGGCTCGGTATAAAAAACCTAGTCATGCTTTCCGGTGATAATCAAGGGACAGTTGATGCGGTCAGCCGCGAGCTTGGTTTAACGGAAGCCCACGGAAATATGCTGCCCGAAGATAAGGCAGCCTACGTACGGCGTTTAATTGAAGAACAAAATCAGATCGTGGCCTTTGTGGGCGACGGGGTCAATGACAGCCCTTCACTGGCCCTGGCCCAAATCGGCATCGCCATGGGCGGCGGCACGGACGTGGCCATCGAAACCTCCGATGTGGTTTTAATCAATTCCGATTTCAGCCGACTGCCCCACGCCTACGGTCTAACCCGGGCCACGGCCCGCAATATGAAACAAAACATTTTCATCGCGGTGGGCGTCGTATTGGTGCTTTTGGCCAGTGTACTCTTTAGCGACTGGATGAACATGTCAATCGGCATGCTGGTACACGAAGGAAGCATTCTGGCCGTAATTCTAAACGGGATGCGGCTTCTCCGCTACCGGCTTAAGACCTAAATAACTGAGCTAGAGAAAGGAGACAGAAACATGAAAGCAGCTACAATTCAGCTGGAAGCCTTGACCTGCCCCTCCTGCATGCAAAAAATTGAGGGCGCGGTAAAAGGGTTGGAGGGTATTGACAAAGACAGTGTGCAAGTATCGTTTAACTCCAGTCGAGTAAGATTGAATTTTGACGCAAATAAAACCTCCATCGAACAAATCGAACAGGCCATAACCAAAGTTGGCTACGAAGTACAAAAATCAAGGGTAAAATAGGGGAAATTTGAAACGGGTGCGCTGTGGTGTGCGCACCCGTTTTATTCTAATCCAATCTCTTTTGTAACTTCTTTCGCTCCGCTTCAAACCCGGGCTTACCCAAAAGGGCAAACATATTCTCTTTGTAAACCTCAACCCCCGGTTGATCGAAGGGATTCACCTCCAACAGATAGCCGCTCATGGCACAGGCCTTTTCAAAAAAGTAAACAACAGCACCAAAATAAAACGGGGTCAGGGCCGGTATCTCCAAGACCAGATTCGGTACGCCCCCGTCAGTGTGGGCCAAAACAGTGCCTTGGAAAGCTAAACGGTTAACATGGCTGAGCTTCATGCCCGCAAGGTAATTCAAACCATCGGCGTCTTGCTCATCCCGGGGAACTACATACTCCCGACGCGCTTGGGACACCCAGAGCGTGGTCACGAAGATATTGCGTTTGCCATCCTGAATAAACTGCCCCAGCGAATGCAGATCGGTGGTGAAATTGACACTGGCGGGAAAAATCCCCTTGTGATCTTTGCCTTCACTTTCGCCAAAAAGCTGTTTCCACCATTCATTGAAATAGGCGAGGGCCGGTTCATAGTTGGCCAAAATTTCAATGGCCTTCCCCTTGCGGTACAAAATATTGCGCAGTGCCGCGTATTGATAGGCCGGGTTGCTGTCAAGTTCAGCAGCGCCATACCATTTCCGGGCTTCAGCAGCCCCCCGCAGCATCTGGGCAATGTCAATTCCGGCCACCGCTATGGGCAGCAGGCCCACCGGCGTCAGCACCGAAAAACGGCCCCCCACATCATCGGGGATGACAAAAGCGGCATACCCTTCCTTGTCAGCCATTTGCTTAAGAGCCCCTCGGGCCCGATCGGTAGTGACATAGATTCTCTTTCGAGCACCTTCCGCCCCATACTTTTCCTCCAAAAGCCGTTTGAAGGCCCTAAAAGCGATGGCGGGCTCCGTTGTTGTGCCCGATTTGGAAATGACGTTCACCGAAAAATCCGTATCTTGCACTAACTCAATCAGTTCCTGCAGGTAAGTGCCGCTGATTGCCTGCCCCACAAAGAAAATCTGCGGCGCCCGCCTTTGGGCTGCGGGTAAAAAATTGTAAAACGAATGGGACAGCATTTCAATGGCTGCCCTGGCCCCAAGGTAGGATCCGCCGATGCCAATCACGATGAAAACATCCGAATCTCCTTGGATTCGCCCGGCAGCCTCCCCAATTCGCTCGATTTGGGCCTGATCAAATTCTGCAGGCAGATCAATCCAGCCTAAAAAACTGCTGCCCGGCCCCTTTTTTTCATGCAGCTGTTCGTGGGCAAGGGCCACCGCGGGAGCCAGCGCATCCAGCTCATTTTGCTCCACAAAAGCCTGGCAGTGTTGGTAAGCAAACTTCAAGCGTTTCATGAATACACACCCTTCCTACCGGTGAGGAGCCGCCGCGTGGTATTATTATAGCCCTATTTTTTCTTATTCCATTCATAGGAAAAGGAAGAAGAAGAAATGGTATCACCCATACCGACAGTGCTGCGCGGTTCCGCTACAACATGGGCGGGAACAATTAAAACATAATGATCATCCATCTCCAGAATACCTTCCGTTTCAAAATCCTCCGGTACCGCAACCCCCTGTTTACGCATTTCTTCGGCGAAAGCACGCACCTGTTCGAATCCTGGTTCAGAAAGGGCCATCCCACCTGCCTCCGCCACGGCATCAAGCGATACATAGCCACCATATTTGGCCTTAATGGCATTCACGGCTGAGCCAAAAAGACAGGCGTCGCGCACATGGGCGGGATCAAGTTGATATGGCTTTGTCAAAATTACAACGTAATAACCTAGATTATGCAGGTGCAGCCGTTCGAATCCCAACCTCTTTTTCACCTTCAGGCTGCCTTGATACAATGAATAAGCCCGTTCATCCCGGTCTATCTTTTCTTGTTCTTGTGTAAATCCGAACGCATCGCACACCCGTTTGATTTCCACTTCATTGATTCCAAACGATTTTATCTCAGAAGCCACCGCTTCCAGCATGGTCCTCTCCGCTTGCGGATCACTCATGGGCACGTATTCAAAATGAATTTTCAGGTCCGGGTTGCCCTCTTTTAGTTTCCTTATATCAGCCAGGCTGTCAGCTAAATATTCCTGCAGTTCTACCGGATCTGTGCTGGCATAATGATATCCCGCTAAGAAAGCGATATCCAATTTTTCCCCCAAGCGGGGCAAGTGATCGTGCATGTCAGGGGCGAAGCCCATGATCACCCCTTCCGGCCTGGTCGCCACAATGACCCTGTTGGCGCGGGGGGTAATGATTGTCTTACCATGAATGTCAAACTTTTCATCCTTAGCATATTCAAATATCCAGTTTTCCTTGGTCCGGTCGCCGGGCTTAACGCCTTCCATAACATTGACGATGTCCAAATCCTCGTTGATGACGGGGACTCGAACTTCCGGAAAGAACATAGAACCCTGTTTAGGCGAAAGCAGCGATGTGTAAATGATGGAGTTGGCACCGAGGGCGGCCACCTGATTGGCGATAATGCCCGCTTGGCCCCCCATGCTTTCCCGGCGCCTTTCGAACATCTGCGCAAACCAATCGAGTAAATCCAGATCGCGTAAAACTATATAATGGGATTTCCCCTGCTCTAAAGCTGAGGACATAACAGCGAGAAATTCGGTTTTTGTGTAAATTTCCATGAGTTCATCTGCGTCCAGCCGCTGCATTTCATCCATATCGATCTCCGGATCAGCCTGAACGCGGGCCATCTCCGCGTCATCAACATGGACAACAACATCCACATTGGTATTAAAAGCGGCTAGGCAATCTGTATCAATTTTCGCTTGTACAACTGTTTTTAGTCTATCATGCCAAACTTTCCGCAACAAACGTCTCTCCTCACTTAATGATAAAATTTTGCGCCGTTGGTTAACCGAAACGGGAAGAGTTGAACAGCGCCCCAACCTTATAATCATATCATCTCTTCCCAAAACAGAACTTATCTATGCTTGTCCCGCCTGCGGTTTCGTGCCGGCCGGGCCGGGCCGCAAGCGGCCTGCCCTATCCCGGATCGTAGGCGGGATACTTGATGCCCGCCGAATGCCTGGCTTTTTCTAACGTTTTCAGCACGGAGCATGTATGCTCCGACAACCGGCGGTAGGCCTTTTGATCGCCCTGCTTATAGATTTCTCTAAATGCCAACAGCTCGTAGCGGAGCAAATCATGGTGCTCAACAGCACCTTGAACGTTGTATTCCCGCGCCGGCCCGCCATTGATCTTTATATAAAAACTGCGGCAGCCGTTGGCCCCTTGATTTACGTATAAATATCCCCGTTCGCCTTGAACGGCCACAAAGCTTTCGCCCCACGTGTCTTTGCTGCCCACCGCGGATGCCACAAAACCGGGATACTGTAAAATAAGGCTGCCCGATGTATCTATACCGTTCTCCAGCTTATTGGCGTAGTACTTGCACTGCAGCGGTTCGCCGAACAAGCCCATGATAAAATGCAGGTTGTAGATATTCAAATCCACCAGCGTTCCGCCTGAAAAAGCAGGGTTGAACACATTGGGTTGCTCGCCCGCCAAAACCCGATCGTAGCGGGCCGAATACTGGCTGTAATTCGCCTGTACAATCCTGATTCTGCCTAATTCGCCAATTTTCCCCTTGATCAGCTCAAAATTGGGAAGATGGATAGTTGTGATCGCCTCAAACAGAAACAAGCCCCGTTTTTTCGCCCTATCCATCAAGTCTGCCGCTTCCGCAGAGGTTGAGGTGAAGGGCTTTTCGCAAATCACGTGTTTGCCCATTTCCAAGGACCGCCGAGCCTGTTCGTAGTGGAGGCTGTTGGGTGAAGCGATATAGATCCAGTTGACACCGTCATCCGCCAGCATCTGCCCAAAATCAGTGTAGACCTTGGTGACACCGAATTTAGCCGCTAACCGCCGCCCCCTGGCCTCACTGCGCGAATATACCGCCGCACAGCTGATGTCCTCAATCTCAGAGACAGCTTGCAGAAAAAGTTCCACAATTGATCCGGTCCCCACTGTTCCTATCCGCACACGGCATCCCTTTCTAGGCTTCGCCCCGCGGGACGAGTCAGGTACCCTTATTAAGTTTACCACTTCCTTTGAGATAATATGGTAACCTACCGTTAATTCTTTATGAAATTGCGCCCCCCGTTCCCTTTTCGGGACGTTATCGGCCGAAAAAGTGAACCATCCACTTCTCAGCCGCACGGCAACCGCCGCGGCCCCCAATGGCAACCCGCAATGGCCTTGGATTAACCCTGGTATGCAGTTAGAATTTATGTTAAAATATGGACAGGGTTGAAAAAAATGGCAGCCGGCTGAGGACTATTAACGACTTAGAAACTGGAAAGGGGATGGCAATGTTTCAACAGCACTTTCTAAATTACTTAGTGGAAAAAAAGGAAATCTCCGGGGAACAAAGGTCTTTTATTCAAAAAGAGCAGCAAAACGCCCGCGTTAAACTGGGCCTGATTGCGATCGCTGAAAAATTAATGAACAGCAAGCAAACGGAAGAGTTAAATGACCTCCAGCGCCGCACGGACCGCCGCTTCGGCGATTTGGCGATTGAAAAAGGATACTTGACTGAAGAACAGCTGAACCGGCTTTTGAAAAAACAGGGAAACCCTTTTCTGCAATTGGTTCAAATCCTCACAGATCACGAACTCTTTAGTATGGAACAAATCGAACAGCACTTAAATGCATACCGCAGCGCCTATGGCTTTTCCCGGGCAGAACTGGAAATATTAAAGTCGGGCGAAGTTGATTCCATTATTCCCCTTTTCGTAAAAACGGACAAAGCACCGGCCGGTGATTACCTCGCCTTGGCCATCCGCAACGTAATCCGCTTTATCCACAATCAGCCCCTGGTGCAGCAGGTGCAGACAGGCACTGAATACGAGGCCGATAATTTGGCCTACCAGGAACTGACCGGGGACCATCATCTGTGGCTTGGTTTCGCCGGCCCTGGGGGCAGCCTGCTTGAGATTGCCTCTCCCTTCGCTCGGGAGACTTTTACCCAAGTGGATGAAGATGCCTTTGACGCGGTTTGTGAATTTATCAACTGCATTAATGGACTTTTTGCCACCAAACAAAGCCACAGCAATGTGAAACTAGAGATAATGCCTCCCCATTGTAGTCGGCAGCAGACGCTGAAAGCCGCGGGAGGTTTTTATCTGGTACCCCTTGTCCTCAATGGTCAAAGCATTGATTTAATTGCAGTTGTGGATGGCCCGGTAGACTTAATTTAGGAGGGAACAGCAGTGGCCAAAATTTTAATAGTTGATGATTCCAGAACAACGAGGAAAATACTGAGAAAGATTTTGGAGGATAATGGCTACACCGTTGTGGGCGAGGCGGCGAACGGAGAAGAAGGGGTCGCCCAATTTCAAAAACTCAATCCTGATCTGACAACGATGGACATTACCATGCCTGTTCTCGACGGAATAGAAGCGATGCGTCAGATCAAAGATAGCGACCCCAGCGCCAAAGTTATTATGATTTCGGCCGCCGGCCAAAAACACAAGGTGATGGAGGCGATGAAAGCCGGGGCCACCGAATTTCTAACCAAACCACTGGAAGAAGAGGAAGTCCTTGAACGAATTAAGAATGTCCTACAAAGGCTTTCCAGCTAATTCATTATCATATCTGCGCACTGCGGGAATGGCCCTTGCCCTGGGACCATTCCCCTTTTTTTATCTAATAGCCGGCACTTGAACTGCTTTACTGCCGGCGAGCCTGTGACGAGAGCGAACAGTAACGGCGAAATTCAGATAGAAGGTAATGAAGGCGGGAAAGGGGTGGGGAAAATTACCGATCACCGGGTACTCTCGCCACCGCTCCCTATACCCCGATCCCGCGGTAACGCTTGAGTTCACACAACTAATGAAAGGCGGTCAGATAAAACGGTGAACAAAAAACTTATTTGTTTAACGGCATGCTTGCTGCTTATCCTGTTGCTTCCCTCAGCGGGGCAGGCCCAGATCGAAATTGCTTTTCCCTTTCTCACACCCAAGGTGCAGGACTACCGTGTCAAGATTCTTACGAGCGGAGAAGGCCGGGAACCCATGTCTGCCGAAGTGTACCACAAAGGCGATTTATTCATCACCCAAACTGAGCTTTTCGGCGAAAAGATACAATTTGGGGTTCGGGAAGACTCCGGCGGCACGCCGGAACCGAATCTTGCTTTGTTTTATGCCAACTATGAAGTGCGAATCGTGGATGTGCAGGAAGTGGCAGGAAGAAATGGGCTGGTTTTGGATATATACCGCAAAAGAGATCACCTTTTGATCCAACGCTATATAGTTGATCAAGAAAACGCCTTAGTCCTCAATCAATACCACTTTGATGGGCACGGAAAGGTGGTTTACAGCAGCGAAACGCTGGAGATTGACTTTGACCCTGATTTTTCCCCCATCGACTTCGATAACATTCACGAAGTGAATCTGGAATTTAAAAGCCTCAGCCAAGAGGATGTTCTTAAAGGCTTACCGTGGCTCAATCTTGCGGACCTGCCCCTAGGTGAGGGTTTTCAGATCGAAGGGTATTCGCGGGTTGTATACCCGCACGAAATGCAGCCCGACTCATACCTAAGCGAACTGTATCAAAACACCCCGCTTGTTCATTACAGCATTTGGATCACGGATGGGTTAGAATATCTCATGATCGAAATTTCCTCTGCACCCACCGCACAAACTCAAATCGACGATGATTCTAGGCTCATCATCGTTCGGCACGGGCCTGCCGGCACACTGGCGGTTGTGGAAAATCAGCCCATATCGCTGGAACTTAACGGGGTATCCTTTTCTCCGGAAAAAATCGGGGCAATTTTCCGGTCAGCCACCGGCATCGCTCACATCAAAAACCCGGAAGCACTACGGGAAGAAATATACGATCTGCACCTATACCCCCCCTTCCCCGTTCTTGATTACGCGACAATAGTGCAAGAAACGCTGGGCAGAGAAGAATTGGCAGAAGTAGCCCCCTGGATCAACACCCGGCCCTACACTTATCCGCAGCAGTTGGAAGTGGTGGGTTACGCCCTAGCCCGGTTCCCGGACGAAATCAGGGCCGAACTTGAGTTAGGAGCGGGCGAGCCGGACACACCCGTGGTTGAACTTGTTATCATACTATCGAACGGTGCGGATTACCACTACGTTGGCACTGCTTTTGCGGAAGACTACAGCGATGCTTTTCCCAGGACATACCATTATGCACAGAAGGCGCAGGCAGTCATCATCAGTTTCCCCACCCAACCTGTGGCGGTATTTTCCCAAAGTGCCTTTCTCTCCCATGATGAACAGCTGTCCATTCTGAAAACCTTATTCCCCACGATGATCTGGTAAAGTAAAAAAGCGGGGCGCGGGTTGCGCTCCGCAGTCCTTTTTAAGGAGATGAAACACTGTGCAGAGAAACAAGGTGATTTTTGCATTCCTAGGTGTCTTTCCCGTACTCTTAGCAGCCCTTGCCGTAAACTATCTGCCCGAAAAAGTCCCCGCCCACTATAATTTTGCCGGAGAGGTAACAAGGTATGGGAGCAAGTGGGAGGTTTTCATCCTCCCATTAATAACTTTGTTGATTGCCCCTTTTGTAATTTGGGCGCTCAAGTCCACAAGCAAAAAACAGGCCAAAGAAGGCGGGACTGAGGCCAAGGAAATTATTGTCGCGGGTTATATACTTCTGGTTACCTTCAACCTGCTCAGCATCTTTTTCCTTTACACCGCCTGCAAGCGGGTGGAAAACCTCAGCACTGAAGTTGACTATTTTAAACTGCTTTTTTCCATGCTTGGTGCCTTTTTTCTCGTGATGGGCGGCGTCATGCCCAAATTAAAGCGCAACAGTATTATTGGCCTAAGAACGAAATGGAGTTTAAGCAGTGACGAAGCCTGGGCAAAAAGCCAAAGGTTCGCAGGGGCCGTTACCGCCATCTCCGGTATCTTGCTGCTGTTGGGCAATATCTTTATCTTCCGCCAAACTCAAGCGGTGGTCTTTTCCGCCGCCGTGATTGTCCTAAACCTCATAATCTCGGCAGCATACACCTCTAAGGCGGCAAAAATTAAAGACCGCTAGCATACGGAAAAACGGAAGATTGTTTTATGCCGGTAGATTTCGCCGGGATCAAGCCGCGCACTGGGGAAAGAACTGTGATTGGGTGCATCGGGAAAATACTGCGTTTCTAAGCAGAAACCGCTGTGTTTACCGTAAGGCCGCCCGCTTTTTCCCTTGAAATCACCCGCAAGGTTATTGCCGGTATAAAACTGCAGGCCCGGTTTGGTGGTCAAAACTTGCAGGACTCGACCCGAGCGCGGATCGTATACTTTAGCCGCCGGGGCCAATCTTCCATCTTTGTTATTTAAAACGTAATTGTGATCGTAACCGCCAATATCCAGCTCGGAAATGCGAGCACCTATGGCGCGGCTGACGGTAAAATCCAAAGCAGTCCCCCGTACGGGCACAATTTCACCCGTGGGAATCAAATCCTGATCAACCGCGGTATACCCGTCCGCATCGATCATGATTTCATGCGCCAGGACATTCCCCGATCCTTCACCGCTTAAGTTAAAATAGCTGTGGTTCGTTAAATTGACGATGGTTGGCTTGTCAGTAACCGCCTCATACTCCACTGACAACTCATTGCGGTCGTTTAAACGGTATCTTGCCGCGGCACGCAAGTTGCCGGGGTACCCTTCTTCCCCGTCCACAGATAGATAAGATAGTTTTAGGCCCACCCAGTCCGGGCCCATATCCTGCTCGGCCCGCCACACCACGTGGCCGAAATGCCGCGTTCCCCCATGCAGATGATTGCGGCCCGCATTCAAGCTGAGCCGATATTCCACCCCATCCAATGTGAACCGGCCCCGGGCAATCCTGTTCGCGTAGCGGCCCGCGATCACCCCGAAATTGGGATGACGTTCCAAATACGGGCTTAGGCTGTCAAACCCAAGCACCACATCATCAATGCCGCCATGCTTATCCGCCACCTTCAGGGCGGTAATAATTCCGCCTAAGTTAATGATTTGCACAACCATCCCCTCGGCATTAACCAAGGTATACCGGTTAACTTCTTCTCCGGCGGGTGTTCTGCCAAACAATTCTTGCGTGATTTTCACCCCGCACTCCCCCCATTGTTTTAGTCCTTACATGAGATGTTCGATAACAAGTTCGTCCCTGAGTTCGTATTCTTTACCACAGACCCTAATCATCGCCGGCATACCGGAAGTGAGCCTAAATCGGCTGCGGCCTGTTTCCACTTGGACGTGAATGCCGCTGCCGCGATAAGTGATTTGAAAACCATAACCGGTCCAGCCCCGCGGAAGTTTGGGATTAAAATCAATTCTATCTTCGTACAGGCGTAAACCGCCGAACCCATAGACAACCGCCATGTAACTGCCGCCCAAGTTGGCCGTGTGCAGCCCATCCTTGGTGTTGCCGTGCGTGTTGAGCAGATCAAGTTTAGCCGAATCGCCGAAATAATAAGCCGCCTTTTCATCAAATCCCAGCTGTGAAGCGACGATGCTGAACACACAGGCGGAAAGGGATGAATCGTGAGTGGTGATTTTTTCGTAATACTGAAAAGAGCGCCGCATAATTTCGGTATCCAAGGCATCGCCAAACAAGAAATAGGCCAGCACCGTATCTGCCTGTTTGCACACTTGGTACCGGTACAAATAGAGAGGATGGTAATGCAGCAGTAGCGGGAAGTCGCCTGCCGGAGTATTGGCCAGATCCCAAACGGGCTTTTGTAAGAACGCCTCATCCTGCGCATGAATACCTAATTCTTCATCATAGGGTACGTACATACCTGCAGCAGCTTGCTCAAAAGCCGCGACTTCTTGCTCCGTCAAACCAATTTTTTTAGCTAATCTTTTTTCGCGCCCCGCTTCTTTAAGCCGGCGATACAGCCGCACCGCCCACAGTAGATTGTAGCGAGCCGCTAAATTAGTATAGAAATTATCATTAACGATGCAGGTGTATTCATCGGGGCCGCTCACGGCATAAATGTGGAATTTTCCCTCTTTGTAATGCCCCGCATCGAGCCAGAGGCGGGCCGTTTCAATTACCATTTCGGCGCCTTTTTCCACTATAAATTCAAAATCGCCGCTGGCGAAATAGTAAAGCAGCACCGAGAGGGCAATAGCCCCGTTAATATGGTATTGGGCGGAGCCCGAGGGAAAATAGCCGGAACATTCGCTGCCCATAATGGTCCGCCAGGGGTACAGGGCACCCCGAGAATGGCCCATAATCTTAGCGTGTTCTCGCGCCGAATCTAAAATGCGGTAGCGGTAACTCAACAGGTTTTTCGCTATGCTCGGGAAGTTGAGAATGAAAAAGGGCTGGATGTAGATCTCGGTATCCCAAAAGAAATGCCCTTCATAACCTTCCCCGCTCAACCCCTTGGCAGAAACGCTGCTGAAGTGATCGCGTCCGGCCGATTGGAAAAGTTGGTAAATGTTGTATCTCAGCGCCAGATCCAGTTCAAGATCGCCCTCAATCTGCAGCGATGTCTGCTGCCACAATTCGGCCAGGACCTCCCGCTGTCTCTCGTACCAAAAACTCAGGGGTTCGCCCATCGCCCGCTCTAGGGCGGCAACCGCCTCTTGGCGGCAATCGCTGCAGCGAATGGAATCGGCGAAGGTGGAGTACTTAACCAGGGTAACCCGTTCGCCCCGTGCGGCGAAAACTTCCGCTTCAGCCACGGCGCAATGGCCTTCTACTGTTATGGCAAAGGCCGCGTCGGGGTGTGATGGCAGAACATTTTTCACCGCAGAACAGATGCGCAGATCCGATCTTGCCGTCTTACTTACTAAAACGGAGGCTCCGTGCAGAGTTTCTGCACTGACGGGAAAAAGATGTTCGCGCTTTTCCGCGGCAACCCTTGGATCTTGGGGGTCAAAGTGGTTGTACACAAGCCCCCGGTGGGAAGAAACTAAGCGCACCGTCCCGGAAAAATTGAGCGGTTCGATTGTGTATTCTATGACGAATAGGTTTAAAAGGGCATGAGAAACCAATCTGGTCGTGTTAATCCTCACTTCTTTTCCCAGCGGTGAGCGCCAGATCACACTGCGCCCGGTTGTGCCGGCCTTGAAATCCAGAGAGCGTTCAGCGGCTAAGATTTCACCCTCAAACATGCTGAAACGCTCGGATTCGAGATAAACTTCGATCGTTTGGGTATCGGCAATATTGAGCATCACCTGTTTTTCATCTATAAAACCGTGCAATTTCTCCGCATGGCAGACTTCCACCAGGTCGTAAAATCCATTAATATAAGTGCCCCTGACCGTATCATAGTCGGGGGGGTAACCTTCTTCCGGACAGGAGCGGACACCGAGATAGCCGTTGGCATTATGAAATAGTGTCTCGTGAAACAAGCATGTTTCATTATCGAGTTTGGGTGCTTCAATTTTATAAATCCATTTCTCCATAGCAGCCTCCTGTATATTTACCCTTTCACCGCTCCGCCCAATAAACCTCGTACAAAATACTTCTGCAGCGAGAAAAACACGAGCAAGGGCACGAGCATAGAAACAAAAGCCGCGGCCGTGAGCAAATGCCAATCCTGCCCGTAAGAGCCCACCAGGCTGGATAAGCGCACCGTTAAAGGCGCTACCGATTCATGGCCGCCGAGGTAAATTAAGGCCACTAAAAGATCGTTCCAGACAAAGAGGAATTGAAAGATGACCAGTGACGCCAGGGCGGGTACCGATAAAGGCAGTGCTAAGCGCACAAAGGTGGTCCAGAGCGAAGCCCCGTCAATGTGGGCCGCTTCAAAAAGCTCACTTGGCAGCGAATCAAAGAAACTGTGCAGCATAAAAATGGCAAAGGGCAGGCCGTACCCCGTGTGTACCAGCCAAAGGCCTACAAATGTACCTGACATGCTCAATTTGTTGTACAAACGCAAGACCGGCACAAAGGTCATTTGGGTGGGTACCACCAGCATCAGGACGACTAAACCGTAAAAGAAAGTGCGGCCGCCAAAATGAAGCCGAGACAGCCCGAAAGCGGCTAAAGAAGCGATAAAAACGGGAATCAAGGTTCCGCCCAGAGTAATCACGAAGCTGTTGCGAAAAGCGGTTTTCATCCCTCCGGTGGAAAGGACATTTTTATAGTTATCAAATGTGTATTTAGTGAATTTCAAGGGGCCGGACAGCACCGTCCACCAACCGGAATAGGCCACATCGCCTGCGGGCCGAAAGGA
Organism: uncultured Clostridiaceae bacterium; assembly: GCA_964626065.1. Lineage (GTDB taxonomy): Bacteria > Bacillota > Limnochordia > Darwinibacteriales > Darwinibacteriaceae > UBA3910. The sequence continues at coordinate 15,625 of CAZVDE010000027.1, forward strand.
GGTGATCAGCAGTCCCAGGGTGGGTAAAACCCACAAGAGCATGGCCACGATGATGATTATATTAACCACGATTTTCGGCGTAAGCCGTTTCAGTTTTAGTCTGTTCACGCCTAGCCCTCCCCCTGCAATTTCTGCCTAATGTTAAAATACATAACCGGGATAATCATTACAAAAAGCACCACCGCAATGGCACTGGCCCGGCCCGTATTGGCAAATTGGAACATTTCTTTGAACATGCGGTTAGCAATCACTTCGGTGCCGTAGTTGCCATTTGTCATCACATATATAATATCGAAAATCTTCAAAACATTCATGAGCATGGTGGTAATGACCACAGATAGGGCCGGCCTCAGCTCAGGTACGATAATATGCCAAAATAGCTGTAACTCACTTGCCCCATCCACCTGGCCCGCCTCAATCATTTCCTTGGGAATCCCCTTATAAGCGGCGGATAGAATAACCATGCAATAGCCGGTCCAAATCCACACCCCGACCATGATTAGGGCGAAATTATTGAGGGGTGCCTGCAGCAGCCAGCCTTTCGGTTCGAAACCGAGAACAACGAGGATTTGATTCAAAAGCCCGATTTGTTCCGCCCCAATTGGTTTATAGTTGTACATGAACTTCCAAACAACGCCCGCACCCACAAACGAGATCGCCATGGGCATGAAAATAACGGATTTCACCAGCCGTTCGTATTTAACCCGATCGGCCAAGATGGCGAAGACCAACCCTAACCCTACAGTACCCGCAGTAAAAAAAACGAGCCAAAGCAGGTTGTTTTTAAAGGCCCGCAGCATTACCGGCGATGTAAAGACATAACGGTAGTTGTCTAATCCCACAAAACTTTCGGAGCGGCGATCCAAAAAGCTCAAGATCACAGTCTGAATAACGGGATAGATCTGATAAATCATTAAAAAAGCCAGGGCCGGACCGATATAAACTAAGGGCGTCAGTCTTCCTTTCTTCTGCATGCCGCATCCCCCCATAGATAGAGAGGCTCGCCCCCGAGGGGGGGCAAGCCCATTTCTTGCTAACCTAGTACGTATCGGCGGCAACCGCCTCGATGTATTCTAGGACGGAATCTAAATCCTCTCCGCCAACATACATCAGCGTGCCTTCCCAAAAAGCACCCGAACCTACCGCAGCGGGCATAGAGTCGGATCCGTCAAACCTAAAGATTTCCGCCTCGCTCAAGACCAAAGCCATATCTCGGGTCAGATCATCTGCATAGATCGCGGGATTGACCTTACTGCTTGTAGCCAGTTTGCCCAGGTCGCGCACCCAGATTTCTTGTGCTTCCGCACTAGCCAGGAAATTCATGAACGCGGCCGCTTGCGGGTTATCGTTAAACTGAACAACCATGTCACCGGCACCGAGCATGGGGTTGCCATACTCAGGCTTAATCATGGGGAAGGGGAAGAAACTTACATCTTCGCCGATTTTCACATCCGGATTGGCATCCGTAATGAAACTCGTGATAAAGCTGGCCTGGCGGTGCATCATGGCCCTTGCCGGCTCCGCGAACAGATCATTTACTGAATCGCCAAAGTCGGTGGACAGTACCGCAATCGGCCCGCCGTAGACATAATCGCTGTTAGTGGCAATGCTGCCAAAAATCTCAAATGCTTCTTTTACGACAGGGTCGGTCCAAGAAATTTCATGATTGACCCATTGGTCATAGACTTCGGGGGAAGCGATGCGCAGCATGATGTCTTCAATCCAGTCCGTTGCGGGCCAGCCGCTGGCGGCACCGGATTCAATACCCATCGCCCAGGGCGTATCGCCATTAGCCACCATTTGCTCCATAAGGGCTTCCATTTCAGCCCAGGTGGCGGGGATTTCGTAACCCTTAGCGGCAAATTGATCAGGCCTATACCAGACTAAGCTCTTGATGTCAGCTGAAATGGTAACAGCATAGAGGCCATCTTGATAGGTACCCAATTCAATCCACGCCGGCCCCAAGTCTTCTTTCAGAACATTGGTGTCCAACACATTATTCAGATTGACCAAAGCGCCTTGATCCACATAGGCCTGCATCATGCCGGGCCCTTGGATTGAAGCAATATCAGGCGGGTTGCCTGCCGCGATACGTGTCTGCAGCAGAGTGGGCAGATCGCGGGTTCCCTCGAACTGCACTTCAATGCCGGTTTTAGCAGTGAACGCTTCCGTAACTTTCATGAAAGCTTCCAGTTCTTGGCCGCCCCAGACACCCATTACCGTAACTACGCCATCTTTAGCAAAGGCGCCAAGGGAAAGGGTAAAAATGAGAAGCAGCACTGAGGCAATCGTAATACTTCTTTTCACTTGTGAGACCTCCTTTAGATTTTAACGAACCACTTAATCGGACTGCTCTTTATTTAGTTTTAAGGAACGTATCCCCCCTTATGTTGTTCAGATGGCCTTCACCGAATCGCGTTCTACAATACGATGGCGCAAATGGGTGGTTATTTCCGTAAGCTCTTTGCCCGCCACGATCCGGTTCAGCTTTTCCATGGCTTCCCTGCCGATATCATAAATAGGCTGCGCCACTGTGGTAAGCTTGGGCAAGCTAATTTTGGCAATTTTAGTGTTATCAAAACCTAAAACAGATATATCCCCGGGTACATTTAGGCCCCGCTCCGCCAAAAATGAAATTGCCCCAAGGGCCATTTCATCACTGGCGCAAAAGACTGCCGTCAAGGCCGAATGGCGGTGGTACAGTTTTTGCATCGCTTTATAGCCACCCTCGTAGCGAAAATCCGCAAACTCCACTCTCCCCGCCAAATCCCCACGGGCCAAAAGTTCCCTGTGACCCCGCCAAAAACCCTGATAACGGGGTAGGCCCGCAACTAGATCATCTTCAGGCCCACTGATCATCACAATATCGCTGTGGCCTTTTTGAACCAGATACTTCACCGCATCGAAACCCGCCTGTTCATCGTCAATCTTCACTGTGGGCAGATCAAAAGCGTTAGCCCGGGTAGCTGCCAAGACAAGCGGGGTTCGCATCTGCTTCGCGATTCGTGCGTATTCATCGCCAAAAAATTCACTGGTGAAAACGATGCCGTCTACCTGTTTTTGTTTAAGAACTTCAAAATAGTGAACCATGCGCTTCGGATCGCGATCCGTGTTGCAGATAATCAAGCTAATACCCGCCCGGTGCCCCGCGTCTTCTAAGCCTTTCACCAACTCCGAGGCATAATTGTTGGAAATATCGGGGATCAAGACACCAACCGTGTGAGTCTGTTTGTAGATCAACCCCCTAGCTAAGGCATTGGGAGTGTAGCCCAACTCGAGGATTGCTTGTTTCACTTTTTTTCTCTTTTCATCGCTGACTATTTCCGGCGTGTTCATCACTCTAGACACGGTACTGATGGAAACCCCGGATAGTTTGGCCACATCTCTGATCGTTGGCATCTAGGCTGCACCCCGTTTCAAGGACTCTTAAAGCTGAGATGGACAGTCTGAAAACCTTTTCAGACATTCGGAAAAAAAGATGCTGTGTTTGAAAACCTTTTCATAATTAATAATAACATAGGCCCACCAATAATGCAACAGCTTATTTACAACCCAAAAACAAATGGAAAATGCAACTCTAAAGAAAACGGAAGACAACTGACTGCCCTCCGCAAATGTTTGTCTATAAGAATGATCCTTGA
>CAZVDE010000028.1:0-12081 GCA_964626065.1 uncultured Clostridiaceae bacterium
CAGGCCGTGAGGTGGGGGGCCAAGGTGATTTTAGCGGTACCCTGCTGTCAGCACGAATTGTTTAACCAGATTGAGCAGCAGGAGCAGAAACCCCTATTAGAACACGGGGTTCTCAAAGAACGCGCCTCCGCCTTGCTCACCGATGCGGCCCGGGCCAAGCTGCTGGAGATGGCCGGCTACCGGGTTTCAATTATGGAGTTCGTTGATCTGGAGCATACGCCAAAGAATCTATTAATTAGGGCCTTCCGCGGCGATGGGCCCTGCCCAAAACAAGCGGAACGGGACTACCGGGCATTTAAGACATATTGGCGGATGGCACCGACCTTAGAATCATTGTTAAATGCACGGTGATTGAACCGCCTGTCCCTTGACAGCCCGGCGAAGTATGCTAGAGTTTAACTTAAGATAGTAATAGGAGAGGATACTGTCATGACCACAAATGCTGCTGCCCCATCTAATTTCATCAGGGCAATTATCGACGAAGATCTGGCGTCGGGCAAACACACGGGGATTGTCACCCGATTTCCCCCCGAGCCCAACGGTTATCTTCATATTGGACACGCCAAGTCCATCTGCTTAAATTTTGGGTTGGCCCAGGATTATGAAGGCATTTGCCATCTGCGTTTCGATGATACGAACCCCGAAAAAGAAGAGCTGGAATACATTAGAAGTATTAAAGAAGATGTGCGCTGGCTCGGATTTGATTGGGGCGAACATTTATATTACGCTTCCGATTACTTTGACCAGCTGTACCATTTCGCCCTAGAGCTGATCAAACAAGGCAAGGCCTATGTCTGTGATTTGACGGCGGACCAGATTCGAAAATTCCGGGGTACCTTAACGGAACCGGGCCGGAACAGCCCTTACCGGGAACGCTCTGTGGAGGAAAACTTGGATTTATTTGAAAGGATGCGCCGGGGCGAATTTGAGGAAGGGGAACGGGTATTGCGGGCCAAAATAGATATGGCCTCACCCAATGTGGTCATGCGCGATCCGGTTTTGTACCGCATTCGCAAGATGGAACACCACCGTACCGGTGATCAGTGGGTGATCTACCCCATGTATGACTTCACGCACTGCCTATCTGATGCCATTGAGAATATTACTCACTCCATCTGTACCTTAGAATTCGAAAACAATCGGCCTCTTTATGAGTGGATTTTGGAACAGGTTTATCCCAAACCGCACCCGCAGCAGATCGAATTTGCCAGGCTTAATATCAGTTATACGCTCATGAGCAAACGAAAACTTCTGGATTTGATCAAGAGGGGGATCATTGATGCCTGGGACGATCCGCGGCTGCCCACCCTGTCCGGCCTGCGAAGAAGGGGCTACACACCCGCGGCCATTCGAGATTTTTGTGATCGCATCGGTGTGGCCAAGGCAAATAGTATCGTAGACGTGGCCCTTTTGGAACACTGTCTGAGGGAGGATCTTAATCAGCATGCCCAGCGCCGGTTGGCAGTGCTGGATCCGTTAAAGGTAGTCATTGAAAATTATCCGGAAGGACAGGTAGAACAGCTGGAGGCTCAAAATAATCCGCAGGATCCTCAGGCAGGGACTAGGCAGGTCCCCTTTGCCAGGGAAATTTATATTGAACGGGAAGATTTTATGGAGGATCCACCGAAAAAGTTTTTCCGGTTGGCACCGGGCCGGGAGGTCCGCCTGAGGTTTGCCTATTTCATCACCTGCACCGATGTGATCAAGGATAAAGAAGGCAATATTGTGGAGTTAAGGGCGACCTATGACCCCGACACCAAGGGGGGATCGGCCCCGGATGGGCGCAAAGTAAGGGGGACTCTGCATTGGGTGGCTGCCGAGCACTCGCTCCCTGCAGAAGTGCGCCTTTATGACTATCTCTTTACTAAAGAGGATCCTAATGAGGGCGATTTAGATGATAATGTCAATCCCGATTCACTACAAATTGTCACTAAAGCGCGGGTAGAAACGAACCTAGCCCATGTGCGGGCCGGCGATATATTCCAGTTCGAAAGGCAGGGGTATTTCTGCGTTGATCCTGATTCGGGCCCGGAACGGCTGGTTTTTAACCGTACCGTCTCTTTGCGCGATACGTGGGCAAGGCTGAAGGGTCAGCAGTAATAGGTTGAATTTATAACAAAAGGAGGGGCACCCCATACGGACGCCCCTCCTTGTCGTTCCCCTATTGATACTTTTCCTGTAAACCGTGCAGTACATGGCGGGCGTACTCCTTGGCCCCGAATAGTGAAAGATCGCGGTAATTGCCGCACTGCACTGCGTTTGCCGCAGGCACCCGCTGAGCCTGCAGCACTTTTTGCAGGGCTGCCATAAAGGCCCGGGCAATTTCCTCTTCACTTGACTTGCCCAGATATAGTAAATAAAACCCGGTGCGGCAGCCCATGGGGGACAGGTCCATTACCCCCTGCAGCTCTTCGCGGAAAAACCCGGCCATTAGGTGCTCCAGGGCGTGTACTGCCCCGGTGGGCATAATATCTGCGTTAGGCTGGGTAAAACGCAGATCGTACTTGGAAATGAAATCGCCCTGCGGCGTTGTAAATAATTCACTTAATCTCACAAAGGGTGCCTTCACCTTGGTGTGATCCAGGCTGAAACTTTCGACTAAGCCAGTCGGCATAAGGTTATCCTCCCACTTTTATATTCCCAATGCTTAAATTCAATTCCTCCAGCAGTGCTTGAACGGACTCGCCCGTCGCTCTGCGCTCCAAGGCCTGTTTGGGTGTTAGGCCTTCCTGCCAAAAAACTTGGTTGGCATTGACATTATTATCGATCACGGCCCCTTCGAAAGAAGCACCAATGAAGGCTCCTTTGCTGAGGGAATAGCTGTAGATAGGCGCTTTCAACTGCAGATCGGTGCCCGCCTCCGCGGAACGCCCCATGGGGCCAACTGCAACCGAGAGGTTGCCGCCAAGGGTGATCTTGCCTTCCTGCAGGCTTTCCATGCCCCGTTCGCTTGTGACAACCAAAACGAGGGCAGTGGACTGCACCCCCACCTGGAAACCGTAGGAGAGCCCTTTCATTGTGACAAAATAAGGTCCGTACCAGCCGCGTGTGTGTGGGTCGTATTTCAAAATCAGGCCCTCCCCGTAGCGGCCGCCAAGACCGAGCCCTGCCTTAATCACAGAAGGAAAGATGGCTACACCATAAGCCTTTTGCAGCATAGCGTGAAAATGTTCCGAGTCCGGTTGGGCGGACATTTCCTTCATAACCGAACTGGCATCGGCCAGTAGGTCAGCGGGGAGCTTTGCAGCGCTCACAGGCGCTGAAAAGGTAAAGATGACAAGTAATCCTATCACCACAAAACGTTTCATGTTTTTCCCCTCTCAATCTTTTATTTGTAACGCCGGCCCGGTTTGTTTTAAGCCAACCTTCCGTTGAATATACTTGAACGGAAAGGGGGGCTGAAAGGATGCGCCGGTGTTTCATCCTTATTATATCAAAAAAATGGGTCTGGTCTTTTTCAATTTTGTTTGCATGCCTGCTTTTGCTGGCGTTATTTGGCCGGTATCCACTGGGTATCTACACGCTCAGCCTGTCCAAACAAGACATCATCTACGATGTGATGCTTGATCCGGGCCATGGAGGCATTGACCCGGGCGCAATCGGCTCGGGTGATCTATATGAAAAACATTATGTGCTGGACATCGTTTTACAGATGGAGAAGATCTTGACTGAGCACGGCCTTAAAGTAGGCTTGACCCGGGATTCCGATGTGGACGTGAGCCATTTGGTGGATAAGGGCGGCCGCCATCGGCGCGATCTATTGGGCCGTTTTAAACTCATGAATCAGGCCTACGTAGGCATGAGTATCCACGCCAACGCCACTAAAGATGCCAATCAGGCCGGTGCCATAGTCTTTTACCAGCAAGATAAATATATCAACGAGATCTATGGGAAAACGGTTTTAGAAGAATTGGCCAGGGTTCAAGTCTTGAATGAGAAGCGCGCCGTTCCTAGGAGCACGCTACTGCTGCTGAAGGCGAACCCCCCGGTTGTTTTAGTGGAAATTGGTTTTATGTCTAACCCGGCCGATTTGGCCAAGATTATCGATCCCCAGTTTCGCACCGGTGTTGCCCATGCCTTAAGTGCGGGCATCCTAAATTTTATTGCCTGGCGTTCGGGGGAACAGAGCGAACAAACCCAGTGATCACGGCGTTTAAGACGGGGATAATTTTCAAAAGGTAAGCTCGGAAGTCTACCGGTGCAGTATCATCGGCTTGATCAGAAATGGCGCGCACAATAACATGGGGAACGCCGTTTAAGTAAGCTGCTTGTGCTATGGCCGCGCCTTCCATTTCGGCGCAGATGGCTTTTGGAAAATGGGCCAGTATTTCTTGTTTTTGCCCCCGGGAAGATATGAATTGGTCCCCCGAGACAATTAAACCCCTATGGACTTGTTTTTGGCCCGGTTCTTTTTGGGCCGCCGCCACGGCCAGATCAACAAGCACGGGATCGGCGGGGAAGGTGCTCACCTCCAGGCTGGGAATGGTACCCCTCGGATAATCAAAGTTGCTTACATCAAAGTCATGCTGCAGCGAATGCTCGCCTACTACCAGATCCCCTATCAGGGCCCGGGGGTTTAACCCTCCGGCTACTCCGGTGTTAATGATTGCGCGGGGCCCGAACCGATCTATTATATATTGGGTGGCCAGGGCTGCATTGACTTTGCCGATACCGCAGCGGGCTAGAACAACTTCCCGGTCAGCTAAAACCCCTGTAAGGATAGGTAGATCGTTTAATGAAATGCGTTCCTCGTGCACGAGGTCCATCTGTTGGCCCAACGTGCTTACTTCTTCATCCATAGCGCCGATGATGGCGATTGGATTTTTCACAGCTCTCACCTCTGATTTTAGTGTAACACAAGCAAAACAAGGCTGTAAAGGCAGGTAACGGCCTGGCGATGTAGTATATTTCTGCTTAGGAAGGAGGGTCCATGCGACCGAAGTTATACCTGCCCGGGACAAGCTTTCCGTTCAGGTTCACTCCGATGCTGCCTATGCTCTGCAGCAGGCCGGGGAAGATTGGGGTAAAACAGATGTGGTATATTGTGGCCGGACCATGGATCGTGTGAGGGCTCCAAAAGGGCGCGGTTTTACAGAGTACTTTACCTTAAATCATGGAGGTATTAAAATGATTACGGTGACAGCCAGGGCGGAAAAGCGCCTCAAGGACATGTTGGAAACGGCGGGAACAAAAGAAGCACTGCTGCGCATTTATGTGGCGGGTTTTGGTTGAGGAGGGCCTAATTTAGGCATGGCTTTGGTAGAAGCCAAAAAACCCGAGGATGTCGTACTCGAAACGAACGGCATTCGTTTTGTCCTCGATCCGCAGGTGGAACAGTTTGCCAAGGGTGCTGTGGTGGATTATAAGCGTTCTATTTTTGGGCGGGGCTTTGTGGTACGTACCGGACGCGGCGGCGATTGTTAGGCTTTTTAAGCGTTCGTGGAATATTCTCCTTCTCAAGGTGAAATACTAGGGGTAGTTTCTACCAGAAGGAGGAAAATAGCTTGGTTCAAAATGTACACTGCAGTGTCAACAATTGCCATTATTGGACGCGAGGGAATGTGTGTGGCGCTTCTCAGATTATGATCACCGCTGATACGGTGGGGTATGAAATGCCCGATTCCTTTGATGCCCCCCAAGCATCACAGGCGCCCGCATCACCGGTGGATTCATGTATGGAGACGTGTTGTAAAACCTTCACTCCCAAGGATTCAACCCATATTGAAGACGATGGGGTTTACAAATCCTAAACCGCATGTTCATGGAGAGGCCGATGACCCTTCGGTCTCTTTTTTATTTGTCAAAAGGCTTCCGCGTGGGGTAGAATGGGAAGCGGGGGGGTTGCATGCCGGAGCACAGACACTCTTTGGCCACCACCGTGCGCTCCAACGAGGAGGGCTTGATGGTCAAAGACATAATATATGGTCGGCTCGATTTGGGCCGGGGCCTGATTCGGCGCATGAAACGGGGCGGCGGTGTTTTCTTGAACGGTGAAAAAGACTATTTGACTCGCCGGGTGCGGGCCGGGGATGAAATCAAAATTGTTTTTTACGAAGAGGGGACTGATCTCAAGCCCCAGGACATTCCGCTGGATATTGTTTATGAAGATAATTATCTGTTGGTCATCAATAAACCCGCGGGGATGGTGGTGCATCCCACAGGCAGCTATCAGGATCAAACATTGGCAAACGCCATTGCCCATCATTGGCAGATGATCGGCCTTAAGGCCAGAGTGCGCCTGGTGCACCGCTTGGATAAGGACACCTCGGGCCTGCTGATGGTGGCTAAAGAGCCATATACCCTGCAGCGCCTCCTGCGCCAGCTAGGTGAGGGCGGGTTAGTCCGCGAATATCTGGCGGTGGTGGCAGGCAGCCCGATCCCATCTCGAGGGGTAATTAGAGCGCCCATCGGCCGCTCGACAGAACACGGCGTCAAACGGGTGATAAGCACGGAAGGTAAGGAAGCCTGTACATTCTATAAGACGATAGCCCAACGAAGCGGGCTGAGTTTACTGCGCCTAAATCTTAAAAGCGGCCGCACGCATCAGATCAGAGTGCACCTGGCCGGCTTGGGCTATCCATTGCTGGGAGACCCTCTGTACGGGCCGCTGCCCACCGATTTAGGCAGGCAGGCACTCCATGCCTGGCGGCTGGAGTTCACCCATCCGCGCACAGCAGAAAGGCAAGTAATTTACTGCCCTTTGCCCGCAGATCTAATCCATTTGTGGCAACAGGGAAACAAAGGGGGCTTGGTGTCGCATGCTTGAGGTGAACGGTAAAATGATTGCCAAGGGTACGCGGGTCGGATTGGAGACCACCTGGGAATTGGCCAAAATTGTGGTACCAACCGCGATGCTGGTAACCATCTTCAAAGCCAGCGGTTTACTGGATATTATAACTGATTTTTTCGCCCCGTATATGGGGCTCTTTGGTTTATCCGGTGAAGCTGCGGTAGTCTTATTCAGTGGGTATTTTGTTAATTTATATGCGGCTGCGGGCAGCATTGTCGCTCTAGATCTTCCCCTGGGCGAAATAGCCATTGCGGCGGCAATGCTGACATTTTGCCATTCGCTCCTGGTGGAACTGCCCATCAGCAAAAAAGCGGGCAGCCCCCTCAGTTATATTTTCTTCATTAGGTTGGGCTGTTCGCTGGCGATTGGCATACTGTTGGGGCTGATTAGATCATGACTATTCTCTGGGAAGGCTTAAAACAGGGTTTACACGGTGTTTGGACAGTGGCCCGGGTGGTTATTCCACTGATGATTATTTTGGAAATTGCCCAAGCCAATGGCTTACTGCAGAGGTTGAACAGGGTTTTGGCCCGCCCCTTTCGGCGCATCGGGTTGTCCGAAGAGGGTGCCTTTCCTGTGGTAGTGGCCATGGTCTTTGGCCTCACCTTTGGCTCGGGGGTAATCCTTAACCATGTTCAGGAAGGGAAAATAACCGCCCGCGAAGTGAAAATCATGGGTACTTTCATTGCGCTCGCCCATGCACTTATCGAAGATACGATAATCTTTTTCAGCTTGGGGGCGCCCCTCTTGCTTTTGTTGGTACCGCGCCTTACTGCCGCTTATGGGATGGCCTACCTTGTCTATAGACAAGGTTTATCCCGCGGCTTACCACAGGGGGACCGCTTCAAAAGTGTGGATTAGCCATCCCGTTTCTGACGGGGCAAGGCCTGCATTGACCAAAAGCTGCAGCCGGGGCGAATGGGGCACCGCTATCGTAATGCTGAGGGGCTCTAAGGCAACGTAAGTTAAAGCCCAGGCCGTATGGGGGTTTAAACTTCCAAAAAACTCCCAGGCCCGTTGTACCTCTACCTGCGGGCCTAACAATTCCGAGAATCCTTCTCGATCACCCTCTCTGACAGCGGCCCGCAGCCGAGTGACGAAGGTTTCGAGTGATTGCCGCAAATCTCCGGGCACTTGCTGTTGGTAGGGGGTGAGGGCAAAGAAAGTGAGCTTAAGCCGCCCTTCCTGTTCCTGCCAGCCCGTCAAGGCTGAAAATCGAGATCCCTGCTGCGTGATTAAAACTATCTCAAAAAGCCCTTCAGGATGGGACGGCCTAGTCACGATTTCACTTGTGACGGCACCGTACTCAGGGGGCAGTTCCGCTAAATACCGGGCCAATTCCTTCTCTGCTAATTCCGCATCCAGTAACAGCCCGATTTCTTCTGCGTTCCTAGTGCTGATCAAGTCGGTCAGCCTATTGATCTGGATCTCCACTCGGGAGGTAAAGGCGGCAAAGGGGGGTGGTTCCTCTTGGCCTTGCGACGCACTCGCGCAGGCTAGGACGACGATGAGGCCCACAATCAATTTTTTCACTGCAACTCCCTCCAATTTCAAAGCTGTCGGCGCATTGTGCGGTGGGGAATACCGCCGTCAAAAAAATCTTCCCCTTCTTCTATAAAGCCCAGCCGGGCATAAAATCCCAGTGCCCCAAGCTGGGCATCCACGGTGCATTCTCTGCTCCCTCCCGCTTTGGCGGCCTTAAGCATCGTGCGGATCAATTCGCTGCCAAGGCCCTGTCCTCTAAATTCTCTTAATAGCGCGATGCGCCCAATTTTGGCGGACTCGGCCTGCCTGATCAAACGCCCGGTGCCCACTAAAACATCGTCAAGAAAAATACCGAAGTGTTCTGCCTTCTCATCAAATGTGTCGTGCTCTTCCTCAAAGGGCACGTTTTGTTCATCCACAAACACCTTAATTCTGATCGCTAAGGCCTGCTCAAATTCCTGTTCCGTAAGTTTTCTGTATACCTGCAAGTGCGGGGCCCCCCCATTCTATGTATGATTCTATGTTACGCTTTTTCATTGAAATTCCTGCCTGGCCTCACCACAATAATGGATTTGTACAAAGTGTGTGCAGCTCGGATCCCGCGCCGAATCGGGGTTCGTTTTTGGAGGAGTTTGCAGTATAATAAAGAAAACTAGCAACACGCTAAGTGTGTTTGAGTGTGGGAGTGGGTCTAATGGAGAAATTGGCAATGCACGGTGGTGTTCCGGTGCGTACTAAACGGTGGGTTTCCAAATACATGGGCAGCGAAGAGTTGGGTGCGGAAGAAAAGAAACGAGTACTGCAGGTACTGGATAAAAAACGCGTCTTTCGTTATTTTCCGGACGGTCTGGAGAGTTCCGAAACGGCTTTATTGGAGCAGGAGTATAAAAGGTTTTTGGGTACCGATTATGCTTTGGCGGTGAATTCGGGCACCTCCGCTTTAGTCTGTGCTTTGATTGCGGTAGGTGTGGGGCCGGGGGACGAAGTGATAATTCCCGCCTACACCTGGGTGGCAACGGCCGCGGCCGTTGTGCTTGTAAACGCAATTCCTGTTCTTGCCGAAATCGACAGCAGTTTAACTTTGGATCCCTTAGATGTAGAGCGAAAGATCACTGCCCGCACCAAGGCCCTATTAGTCGTACACATGCGTGGCATTTCCGCTGATCTTAGGCCGCTGCTGGCCATCGCAGAAAAACACGATTTGCAGGTAATTGAAGACGCGGCTCAGGCCAATGGCGGTACCTATCAAGGGCGCATGTTGGGTTCCTTGGGCGATGTGGGCTGTTTTAGCCTGCAGCAATCCAAGGTAATTACGACAGGGGAGGGAGGCATGCTCGTCACCGATTCAGAAGAATTGTGGCAGCGAGCAGTGCTTTACCATGATGGCGCCGGCTATCAGTATCGTTTTATTGAACGGAAAATACCGGCCTTTCCCGGGCATAATTTCCGTTTGACCGAACTGCAGGCCGCGCTGAGCCTAGGGCAATTGGAAAAAATGCCGGCCATTTTGCGAACTACACAGCAGAATAAGGCCCAACTTGTGGCTGAACTGCGCGGACAAGGAAAGATTGAGTTATCATCCGTATTTGGCACCGAGCGGGATCTAGGGGTCAGCTTGATCTTCTACGTTTCTGATTCTAAAACTGCCCGGTCTGTTGCGGCCGCTTTGACCGCGGAGGGTATCCCTGCCTTTCAAGTTTATGATGAAGGTGCCAACGATCAGCATATCTATATCAACTGGGAGTTTTTGCTTAAAAAACAGGATCCGTGGGGCGGGGGCTATCCTTGGGATTCTCCGCTTTATACAGGTAGTGTGGAATACTCCGCGGAAAGCTGCCCGCGCAGTTTAAACCTGCTGGGAAGGGCTGTTCAAATTCATCTTAATCATCTTATTCTTCCCGGGGATCTGGCGGATATTGTGGCCGCGATTGATAAAGTAGCCACCCACCTGCTGTAAAGAAAAGGAATGGGGTGTCGGTATGAGGTTCAGCAAATATCACGGGCTGGGTAATGATTTTATTTTTATTGAGGATTGTGCCGGGGAGCTGGTTGAAAAGGGTGCGGGGCTGGCAAGGAAACTCTGTCATCGCAATTTCGGCATCGGCGGCGATGGACTGGTTTTCATCACCAAGATGATGGGTTTATATACAATGCGTATTTTTAATGCGGACGGAAGTGAAGCGGAGACGTGCGGCAATGCGCTGCGGTGCTTTGCCGATTATCTGCTTAAACGGGGTTTGCTCAGTGGGCCAAACATAGAAGTCAATACGCTGGGCGGGGTGAAGAGGATCTCGGCCGCAGGCGATCAGTATACGGTGGATATGGGTGAACCAGATTTTTCTTTTAATCAAGCCCGGCCCCTGGGGGTTGTTTCTCACGGCCAGTCTTGGTCGCTGTACCCCGTTTCGCTCGGAAACCCTCACGGGGTTGCGTTTCTGGAAAATCTAGCGGATCTCGATCTTGCTTTTTGGGGGCCCCGCCTCGAACAGGCTTCTATTTGGCCCCGGGGGGCTAATATCGAGTTCACTCAAGTTATAAGCGCTCAGCACCTCAAAGTGCGTGTGTGGGAAAGGGGGGTAGGCCCCACTTTGGCCTGCGGCAGCGGCGCCTGCGCGGCGGTGGTGGTTGCCGGCAGGCTCGGTTTGACTAGGGGGCCTGTTCGGGTCACGCTGCCGGGGGGTGATCTTTTCATAGAACACAATACGAAAAACCGGGTATTAATGACCGGGCCCGCGGAAAGAGTTTTTGATGGCGTGATAGAACTAGATTAGGGGAGGGAGATAAAAATGTTAGTATTAGCACATCGGGGTTATTCCAGTAAGGCGCCGGAAAATACAATGGCTGCCTTTGAACTTGCACTGGAGAAGGGATCCCACGGTTTGGAGCTGGATGTTCATTTAAGCAGGGATGGGGAAGTGGTCGTGATTCACGATCATACGCTGGAGCGTACTACAAACGGCACAGGTGTGGTAGAAGAGCACACCCTGTCCGAACTGCACAGACTTGATGCGGGGTCTTGGTTTTCACCTCAATTTAAGGGCGAGCGGATCCCCACGCTTGATCAGGTCTGTGCTTTGATCAAAGGGAAAAATCTCTTGTTAAATGTGGAACTAAAGGCGGCTTTAGGTTTTGAAAAATTAAACGAGTGCTTGATTGAGATTTTGGCGAACCACGACATAGAAGAACAAGTAATAGTGTCTTCGTTCAACCATTATTCGCTGGCCCATCTCAAGCAGATCAGACCCGGGTTGCGCACGGGAATTTTGTATAATGCGGCCCTTGTTGATCCTTGGATTTATGCTAAAAGTATCGGTGCGTCCGCTCTGCACCCTTATTACTTAGGGATCATCCCCGAGATTGTGGCCGGGGCGCAGCAAAACGGAATGATGGTCAATACCTGGACTGTGGATAGTCCCCCCGACATCAAAAGGATGATCGCGGCTAAGGTGGACAGCATTATCACCAATGAGCCTGAAGCCGCTCTTGGTTTACTCTAAGTTTTTGGCCGCCAGGGACAAGTCCTGCGTAAAGTGTTTATACAAAGATGGGCGTCTTCGTACCGCTAGGGGATGATAGGAGACGATGGTCGTAAAACCGTGCACCATATGCGTTTTGCCGCGCAGTTTCTTGGCCGAGGCCTGCGGATCGCCGAAATAGGCTTTGGTGACCACATCGCCCAAGCAGATTACAATCTGCGGTTTGTGCCGGTCGATTTGTTCCCGCAGAAAATCCAAAGCTAGGCCGCGTGCTTTCTCCTTATCATATTTCCCCAGTGGGCGTGCTTTAAGCAGAAAACTGACGTATAC
>CAZVDE010000028.1:12181-19138 GCA_964626065.1 uncultured Clostridiaceae bacterium
TCTCCTTATCATATTTCCCCAGTGGGCGTGCTTTAAGCAGAAAACTGACGTATACTTGCTCCAATGCTAAGCCTGCGGCGGCAATGCCTCTCAGCAGCGTTTCCCGGGTGCCGCACAGGAAGGGCTTGCCCTCCTTTGTTTCCCTGGCCCCCGGGTTGTCTAAAACGATAAAGAGGGGGGCGGCAGAATTGCCCTCGCCCCAGATCAGCCTGGCGCTTGTGTGGCTGTTTAATAAGCGCAGCTGGTTGTCAGTAAGGTGAGCAGGCAGCGGGTCCTCGGGTAAGATTTTTCCTGTAAAAGCATCCATGGGGTGCCTCCTTTTTTCACAAATTGAATGCAACAAGCGAGATGGGCATGATGAAACAAGTGATTATCGTTTGCGCGTAAAAGTTCGGTGGTGGGGGTTATCATGGGCTTCATGGTCAATAAACATGTCCGGTATCTCAGGTATTCATAACCCATCTGTGACGGCCTTATGCGGCCATGCCGTTTTTTGAACGAATAGGGATATGTTTCTTTGCTTTACGATATGCGGGGGCATCAGCGCAGCGGCTTATTCCTCCTGCAGCCAAGTGGCTTACGCCAATTTCGGTTGATTGCCCGCACCTCTTGTGGCGTTAGTTATGGACAATTGTTCATAACCCTGTATAATGGAGACAATAGGAAAGGAGGAAATGAAAAATGATTATTGCGATTCCGCTCAATGAGCCATCTTTGGCGGGAGGTATCTGCCGATCTTTTGGACGGGCACCTTATTTTCTGATTCATGACAGCGAACAGAAGAAGGATCTTTTCCTGGCAAATGAGGCCGCCCAAAGCCGTGACGGCGCCGGGGTACGCGCTTCGCAGACTATCGTTGATCACCGGGCGGATGTGCTGCTGACTCCGCGCTGCGGTGGAAATGCGGCCTTTATACTTCAAGCGGCGCGAGTAAAGATCTATCAGACTGAGGGCGACTCGGTCGCAGATAATTTGGCCGCTTTTGCCAAGGGCGAGTTGGCTAAACTAGAAGAAGTAGGGGATGGGCAGCGTGGTCATGGCAGATCATAGGCCCACAATTGCGGTGCTCAGCGGCAAGGGGGGCACAGGTAAGACATTTGTGGCCGTTAACTTGGCCGCCGCGGCCCGTTCCGCATATTACATTGATTGCGACGTGGAAGAGCCTAACGGGCATCTGTTTTTGCGCCCAAAGAACGTGGTTTCCCAGCCGGTAGAGGTCCTGATTCCCCTTGTTGATCAGAATCTTTGCACCGCGTGCCGAAGCTGTGTTGAGTTTTGCAAGTTCAACGCCTTGGCCCTCATTCTTGATCGGCTCCTTGTTTTTGAAGAAATATGCCATTCCTGTGGCGGTTGTGTCCTGGCCTGCCCTGTCGGGGCATTAAGCGAACGCAAAAAAGAAATCGGCATCATTCAACGGGGCAAAGCGGATCACGTTGAGGTGTTTACCGGCATTTTGAATATTGGGGAAATCACGGGAGTGCCCATTATAGAGCGTCTTTTGGAACTTGAAAGAGATCCCGCGGTGCTGACCGTCATTGATTGTCCGCCCGGAGCGGCGTGTTCTGTGATGGAAAGTATTGCGGATGCGGATTACTGCCTGATTGTTGTGGAACCAACCCTATTTGGCCTGCATAACTTTAAGCTTGTCTATGAGTTGGCGAGCCGTTTGGGTAAAAAGGTGGGCATCATCGCTAATAAATGGATGGGCAGCTACGATCCAATCGAGGATTTCTGCCATGCCCAATCCCTGCCTATCTTGGCGAAGATCCCTTATGATTCCAATCTGGCTCTGCTTAACAGCGAAGGCAAAATTGCCGCCGCCGAAAAGGCTGAGTACGCAGAGCTTTTTGCAAAGCTGCTGGCGATGGTGGGCGAGGAGGCGGGCTATGAAGCAATTATTAATTCTTAGCGGCAAGGGCGGTACCGGTAAAACGACAGTGGCCGGGGCATTTATCAGGCTGGCCCAAGCTAAGGCCTATGCTGATTGCGATGTGGACGCCCCTAATCTACATTTAATCGCGGGTGATCTGCCCCGCCCCGAACGGGATGACTACTACGGGATGGATAAGGCGCTAATTGATGCAGAACTTTGTACAGAGTGCGGTTTGTGTTTCGAGCACTGCCGCTTTGGGGCTATCAAATTCGATCGGGGCTACCGGGTTGACCCCTTTGCCTGTGAAGGATGCAGCGTGTGCCGGCTGGTGTGCCCAGCGCAGGCCGTTACACTGGTGCCTGCGGTAGGCGGCGAATTGCGCCTTTACAAAAAGGATGATGTTGTGTTTTCCACCGCCCAGCTTAAAATGGGCAGCGGCAATTCGGGGCTGCTTGTGACTGAGGTGAAAAACCGCCTGCGGGGCTCGGCTTGGGGAATACCGCTGGCGATCATCGACGGATCGCCGGGAATTGGCTGTCCGGTTCATGCTTCTTTAAGCGGCGTTGATTTAGTTCTTTTAGTCACGGAGCCGTCTTTATCGGGCTTAAGCGATCTGCGGCGCATAATGGATACCGCCTGCAAATTCAACATCAGACAGGCGGCTTGTATCAATAAATTCGATACAAACCCGGAATTGACAGAAGAGATTGTCCGCCACTGCGAAGCAAGCCAGGTACCCGTGGTGGGGAAGATCCCCTTTGACCCCCGGGCTCACGAAGCGGTGAATGCGGGCTTGACAATAGTGGATGTGCCCTGCGCCGCAGGGGATAGTGTGCGGCAGATTTTCGCGCGGACGATGCGCTATTTAAACAGCTCAACAGAGGGGGAAGTACAATGAAAATTGCGGTACCAAGTGATCAGGGCCGGGTGGCGGCCCATTTCGGTCATTGTGCCAGTTTTGAAATCTATGAAGTAGAGGCTGATCAAGTGGTAGGAGAGCAATCGCTGCCTAACCCGGGCCATAAACCGGGGTTTTTGCCCAATTTCCTGCACGAACATGGGGTAACCGTGATTATTGCAGGAGGCATCGGTACTGCTGCAGTCCGTATTTTTGAAGATAAGGGGATCAAGGTAGTTCCCGGTGCCTCAGGCAGCAGCCGTTCCGTTGTGGAACAATACGTGCGGGGTGAACTCGATTATTCAGGTTCAGTCTGCGACCACTAGAATAACAAAAGAGAGCCGCAAAACGGCTCTCTTTCATTGATCTGCTCCTTAGATAATGCTGCTTAAATCCTCATCCGCCAGGGCGGTTACCAAGGCAATGCTGGCTTCCACATCGCGTATGTCGATCATTTCCGAAGGGGAATGGACATAGCGGGTGGGAATGGAGATCGTCCCGGAAGGAACACCGGCCTTTGTTAAGTGGATGGCGCCCGCATCGGTGCCGCCTGCCTCCAAGACCTCCAGTTGGTAGGGTATGTCATTTTCTTCTGCCAATTTAACCAGGAGATCCTTTACCTTGGGATGGGCGATAACGGAAGAATCCTTGACCTTAATCGCGGTACCTGCGCCCAGGCAAACAGCCATACGCCTGGCTTCGGGCGTATCACCGGTCATGGTGACGTCTAAGGCTATGCCCAAATCGGGATCAATTCGATAAGCGGAGGTTCTGGCGCCGCGCAGCCCCACCTCTTCCTGGGCGGTGAACACGAAATAAAGGGTGTGTTTGGGCTGTTTGATCCTTTTTAGCGCTTCGATTAAAACTACGCAGCCAATGCGGTTATCCATCGCTTTGGCAACGAGGCGGTTGCCTAGGTCAGCAAATTCTCTGTGAAAAATGCCGAATTCGCCTAAACTTACCTTCTGCAGTGCCTCTTCTTTGTTTTCCGCGCCGATGTCAATATATAATTTGTCCAGCGTGAGCTCTTTCCAGTCGCCTTTTTCACGGTTGATTACACCGATTGTACCATTGCTGAAACGCACTCGGTTGCCCACGAGAGTGGCTACTCCTACACCGCCGATATTGGCAAACCGGAGGAACCCCTTATCATCAATATGGGTTACTACCACGCCGATTTCGTCGGCGTGGGCGGCGAACATAATTTTCGCCCCATCTGAGCGGCCTTTTTTCACCGCGATCAGATTTCCCAGGACATCAGTTTCAATCTCATCGACATGTTCCTCCACCATTGTCTTGATTAGATCAGTGACTTCAGTTTCATAGCCCGATGGCCCGAAAGCCTCGGTCAACTGTCGAATTATATCTTTCATCTGGATCCCTCCCTTTCCCGGAGACTCTCTAGGTAATGCTTAACCAATTGGTAAGCGTTTTCAAAATCATCTTTGCTCATCACAGAAACGGGCGAATGGATATAGCGGCAGGGTATGGAAATTGCCGCCACCTTAGCACCTGCTTTGGTCAGCTGAATTCGGCCCGTATCCGTTCCGCCGGCGGTATTGCGCCTAACTTGAACCGGTATCCCTTTTTCCTCCGCTAGCGCAAACAGTTCTTTAACCAAAGCGGGATGGGGGATTACGGAACGGTCCATCACTGTAATGGCAGGGCCCGCGCCAACCGATGTGGCATGTTTGTGTTCATCTATTCCCGCCACATCCGAAGCGGTCGTTCCCTCCAAAACGAAGGCGAGATCGGGTTCGACTTGATAGGCCGCCACACCTGCCCCCCGCAGCCCCACCTCTTCTTGTACCGTAAAGGCGGCTGTTAAGGGGAAGGGGACATCTGTTTGCAGAAGACGAATTGCTAAAGCGCAGCCCACTCGGTCATCTAGCGCCTTGGCCTTGATTCGGTTCGGGCCTATCTCTTCATACCGGGTGGTAAAATAAGCGCAATCGCCCGGCTTAACGAGGCGCTCCGCCTCTTCTTTATTCTTAACGCCAATATCGATCATCAACTCCTGCAGCGTAAAAGCTCGCTGCCGCTCATTGGGCTGCTGCAGGTGAATGGGCTTGGCCCCGATTACTCCCGGGGTTTTCTTTTCACCCACAGTAACCGTTTTGGCCACCAAGACCCGGGGGTCTACCCCTCCAATGGGCCTGAATTTCAAAAACCCGTTGTTTTCAATACCCATAATCATTAAAGCTACTTCATCCATGTGGGCGGCTAGCATTACCTTTGGGCCGGGGGCGTTGGCATTTTTGATCGCAAATAGATTGCCAAGTGCGTCCGTTCTGACTTCATCAACGAAAGGTTCTACCTCGGCGCGGATTAGATCTCGTACTTCCCCCTCCAGACCCGGCGCACCGTTTACTTCAGTCAATCGGGCTAGAAGCATCTTAATCCCTCCACGAATTCATTGTCGATTCCTGCTATAAACATGGCCATCAGCCGGCCGGTACGTTTTACGTCTTCGTAATCCAGCGTTTCAATTGGGGTATGCATGTAGCGCAGAGGAATGGACAGCAGGATCGTTGCCACTCCCGCCTGGGTGACCTGGATTGCATAGGCATCGGTACCCCCGGGGTGCGGGGACGGGTCCGAGGAGAATGGGATATTCCATTCTTTCGCCGTTTCTACCATGCGTTTGTGTATCTTGGGATGGACATGGGGCCCTATGGCAATTCCCGGCCCTTTGCCCAGTTTGATCGTTTCGCTATCCTGCAGGCCGGGCTGGTCCCCAAAACCCACGTCAATGGCAATGCCGATATCGGGTACGATTCCGTAAGTACTGGTGATGGCCCCCCGCAGGCCTACCTCTTCCTGGACGGTGGCCACGCCGTAGACATCCGCTTCATGCCGGAGAGTGGCAAGGACTTGAAAACATTCAAAAATAGAGGCCACACCGGCGCGATCGTCAAACGCTTTGCCTGCCATAAAGGAACTCTGTAAATCTATCGCCTCGCGTTTAATTGTCACAAGATCACCAATCCGAACCAGTTCCTGCACCTGTTCCTTTGTTTCAAAACCAAGGTCGATGAAAAGATCCTCCATTTTTACGGCCTGGGCCTGTTCGCCCCGTGCCTGAATGTGGGGCGGTTTCGCCCCGATAATACCCGTCAATGGTTTTAGGCCGTGGACCACGACTTCTTGGCTCAGTAACACCCGTTGGTCAAATCCTCCAACGGTACTGAAACGGAGAAATCCACTTTTGTCTATCTCAGTAATGATTAGGCCAATCTCATCCATGTGGGCGGCCAGCATGATTTTAGGCCGGGGTTCTGCTCCCGCGCCTTTTTTTAGCATGATTAGATTGCCAAGCTTATCTGTTTTGATGTCGTCCGCCCAGCGGCATCCATCTCGGATCGGTTGTGCAACAGTGTGCTCATATCCCGAGACACCCGAAGCTTGGCTCAGGCTTCGGAAAAACTCTTTTACATCCACTTATTTCCCTCCTTTAATAGTCTAAGCAGTATATTTCTAGTACTGCAAAGGAAAAACCTGCAATACCTAGAATAAATTGTACATGGGGGGTTGAGCCTATGAATCGAGGCGTCTATGTGGTCTGGCTCTATCTGCCCCGGATGATGACCATCAATGTTGGCAAACTGGGTGTTTTTGATTTCAATGCGGGTGTGTATGCCTATTGCGGCAGCGCTCAGCGCAATTTGCGGCAGCGAATCGCTCGGCATCGGCGGCGGGAAAAAAACATGCATTGGCATATCGATTATTTGCGCTCCAAGGCTGATTATCTCGGCGAAGTTATTCTGCCGGGCAGTCCCAAAGAGATGGAATGCGCGCTAGTCAGCGAACTGCTGCGTATTCCGGCTGCCGGCTATGGCGTCATCGGTTTCGGTTCTTCGGACTGCAGATGTCCATCTCATTTAATCTATGTTCCCACTGCCCGTCCCAAACAAGCCTAATATTTTTTGGCGATGCGATTCATTACGTTGATCTGAGTCCGGCAGAGGCGTTCGCATTCTTCGATGCTGGAGATAAGATCGCTGTTTTTTTTAGGGTGCAAGAGGCCGATGCTTTCTCGGCATAAAGTCTCAAACTCGCTCAAACGCTCTCGCAATCTCCAAATAATGTCTTCTGGCTGCATGGTGATTTCCTTTCTCAAGAATGATGGTTTAATTATAACATAGAACAAAGGGAGGTTTTGTTTTGCTCAATGAAAGAATTGTGA
>CAZVDE010000029.1:0-19021 GCA_964626065.1 uncultured Clostridiaceae bacterium
AAGACCCCCGGCCTAAGCAGGGGGTCTTCGCTGCAATCTGTAGAATTAGCGTTTGGAGAATTGCGGTGCTCTCCGTGCGCCTCTCAAACCATACTTCTTTCTTTCTTTCATGCGCGGATCCCTCGTGAGAAACCCGGCCCTCTTTAAGGGCTTTCTCAGATCCGCATCTATCGTAATCAAAGCGCGGGCAATGCCGTGGCGAATTGCGCCGGCTTGGCCTGTCGTGCCACCGCCGTGCACATTGACGATCACGTCATATTTGCCGTCCGTATTAGTCAGCACCAGCGGCTGGCGGACAATGGTGCGCAAAACCTCGCGCCCAAAATAATCGTTGAGATCACGTTTATTAATAATTATGTTGCCATTGCCGGGAATCATCCTGACTCTGGCCACAGATGTCTTTCTTCTGCCTGTTCCATAATTAGCTTCCGTAATTTGAACTGCACTCATCCAGTCTGCCTCCCTTCACATAGGGTCTCATGTTTTAATATTTGAGTTCAAGGTTTTCCGGCATCTGCGCTTGATGCGGATGATCGGGGCCGGCATAGACCTTGAGCTTCTTAATCATCTGACGGCCAAGGCGGTTGTGGGGAATCATACCCCATACGGCCTTTTCAATAACCCGCTCAGGATGGCGTTTAAGTAGTTCGCCTGCGGTAGTCGATTTAATCCCGCCTACATACCCGCTGTGACGGAAATACTTCTTGCCCTGCAGTTTATTGCCTGTCAAGTGGACTTTTTCCGCGTTAATAATCACCACGTGATCACCTGTATCGACGTGGGGAGTATAAATCGGTTTGTGTTTGCCCTTCAGGATTGCTGCTACCTGGGCGGCCATCCGCCCCAGCACTTGCCCTTCCGCATCCACAACGTACCACTTTCTTTCAATTTCCTGCGGTTTCGCTACATAGGTTTTCATTCGGGATTTCCCCCCTTTGTGTCCAAAAATTAGTCTGAGCAATTTTGGAAACGAACGGGGCTGAACGTTGCCAAAACAAGCTGTATAAAAGCAAAATTGCCATCTTTCATTTTATAACACCGGGCTTTGGGTGTCAAGAATATTTTACCCGTTCCAAAAACAGCCCCGCAGGCGCAATGGTTGCCCCCGCCCGAGTGCGATCGCGACCGGCAATAATGTCCTCCACATCCTCTAAAGTCAGCTTACCCAGCCCAACCTCCAAAAGTGTACCCATTAAATTACGCACCATTTTATATAAAAATCCATCTGCGGTAAACCTGACCGTTTTCAAGGGCCCGGCGCTGTCCACTTGAACCTCTTTCATGGTGCGAACGGTTGTCCGCACGCTGCTGCCGCTGGCCGCGAAGGCCGCAAAGTCATGTCTGCCCACAAACAACCGGCTGCAGCGGGTAATTAGATCCCAATTCAACGGATGTTTGGACCAATAGGCATAGCGCCGCCAAAACACGTTGGGAAACGGGCCTTCATAGATCTGATACCTGTATGTCTTCTCCAGAGCATCATAGCGGGCGTGGAAACCACAGGGCACAACTTCGCTGCCCACAACCCGGATATCCCGCGGCAGAAGAGCGTTTAAAGCGTAGGGCAGTTTGTTCGCGGGTACGGTCAATCTCCCCCGGGGAAAGCTGATCGTCTGCCCTTCGCTGTGCACGCCCGCATCAGTGCGCCCGGCGGCCACAATGCGAACGGGGCTGCCGGCCAATTTAGTTAAGGCCCGTTCCAATTCACCCTGGATCGTAATCACGCCCGGCTGAATTTGATAACCCGCATAATCTGTCCCGTCGTACTGCACAATCAAACGAAAACTAGCCATAGGGCACCCCTTAAAAGAAGACGACAACGGCAACCGCAAACAGGCCCATCAGTACGAAGGCCGCGGCATCAATTCTCTGCAGGTGCAGTTCTTTAAACTTGGTGCGCCCTTCCCCGCCCCGGTATCCCCTAGCTTCCATCGCTACGGCCAAGTCATCCGCCCTGCGGAAGGCATTGACGAAAAGTGGAACCAACAGGGGAATCAGGCTTTTCGCCCGCTGCATAATACCGCCGCTTTGAAAATCCGCACCCCTGGCCATCTGCGCTTTCATTATTTTTTCCGTTTCTTCCAAAAGGGTGGGAATGAAACGCAGCGCAATGGTCATCATCATGGCCAGCTCGTGGGCGGGGATACCGATTTTTTTGCCCGGTTTAAGCAGGCTTTCAATCCCATCTGTCAGCTGAATTGGCGATGTGGTCAAGGTTAGCATGGACGTGCCAACAATGAGTAGGATCAGTCGGGTACCCATCATCAAACCGCGCAGTACCCCTTCCCAAGTTATCTTGATAAACCAAATTTGAAAAATGATGCGCCCTTCCGTCATGAAAAAATGCAGCCCCACAGTGAGAATGAGAATGACAAGCAAGGGGCGCAAGCCGCGCAGCACATACTGCCAGGGAATATCTGAGATGTGAATCACCGCGGCAATGGCCAAAGCGACTAAAGCGTAACCTAAAAAACCCTCAACCAGGAATAAAAGGACAATTAAAAGTCCGGTGGCAATAATTTTAGTCCGAGGATCAAGACGGTGAATGAGGGAATTGCCCGGGACATGCTGACCGATCGTGATATTCTTAAAGATAGTCATTGCCGCGCCCCCAATACTCGAATAATCTCCGCTTCCGCCTCTTCCACCCGGAAAATATCGGTGTTCACGGCTAGGCCGCGCCGTTTAAGTTCCCGCATCAGTTCCGTAATCTGGGGTACCCCCAGCCCCATGGCTGTCAGCTGTTCTGCCCGACGAAATATCTCCGCGGGCGTACCGTCTAAAGCGATCCCGCCTCGGTCCATGACAATAATCCGATTGACCAAGCGGGCCACATCTTCCATGCTGTGGCTGACCAAGACAACGGTGATACCTCGCTGTTCGTGCAGCAGCTTGACTTGATTCAGAATTTCCTCCCGCCCCCTGGGATCCAATCCCGCGGTAGGTTCATCCAGAATCAAGACGGAGGGCCGCATGGCTAGGACACCGGCAATGGCAACCCGCCTCTTTTGGCCCCCGGACAGTTCAAAGGGGGAACGATCCTTGAGCGCCGCAAAATCAAGGCCCACATAACCGAGGGCTTCGCGCACCCTTTGGGCGATCTGCTCTTCGCCCAGGCCCCCGTTACGGGGACCAAAACCCACATCTTCCAAAACAGTTTCACCGAATAGTTGATGTTCGGGGTATTGAAACACCATGCCCACTTTTTGGCGGATACCGCGCAGTTCCGTTTCTTTTTTGGTCAAATCCACCCCATCCACATACACCTTGCCCTTTGTTGGCAGAAGCAAACCGTTGAAATGCTGAACTAAGGTAGATTTGCCCGAACCGGTGGGCCCGATTAAACCAACAAACTCGCCTGCCTCAATTGTGAGGCTCACATCGCTCAGCGCCGTTTTTTCCATGGGCGAACCGGCCGAATAACTATAGGAAACCCCCTCTAACCTGATGGACATAACTGCATCACCATTTCCTCAACTGTCAATATTCCATCGGGAAGTGCATAGCCATGCGTTTTTAGACGCTGGGCCAAATCCGTAACCTGGGGCACATCGAGGTGGAGTTCCCGCAGCAGCTGTGCTTGGGTGAACACTTCCCGCGGCGTGCCTTCCAGGGCAATTTTCCCTGCATCCATGACCACAACCCGATCAGCACGGATCACCTCATCCATGTGGTGAGTGATGTGGACCACTGTGATACCTCGTTCTTCATTGAGGCGGTGGATCGTCTGCATCACTTCGCGCCGCCCTTCCGGATCAAGCATGGCTGTGGGCTCATCCAGTACTATACACTTGGGCAGCATACTGATCATGCCGGCTATGGCAACTCTTTGTTTCTGTCCACCCGAAAGCTGGTGGGGTGAATGGAGCCTATATTCGAGCATGTCCACAACTTTTAGAGATTCCGTCACCCGGCGCTGGATCTCCGCGGTGGGAATGCCTAAGTTCTCGGGCCCAAAGGCCACATCTTCTTCCACAGTAGTGGCCACCAGCTGATTGTCGGGGTTTTGAAAAACCATCCCCACCTGCTGGCGGATTCGCCACACCTTGTCCGCCTCCGCGGTATTGAGCCCGCAGGCAGTTACGGTGCCCGAATCGGGCACCAGAAGAGCGTTCATATGCTTGGCAAGGGTAGACTTGCCCGAACCATTATGGCCCAAAACAGCAACGAATTCATGTTCGTATATTTCCAGGTTGATGTTCTCCAGCGCTGCCCAGGCCGCTGATGATTCTGCTGTGCCATAGGCAAAATTAACATTAGAAAAACTGATTATTGGCTTTTTCATCCCGCTCACCCTTTACCGCCGGAAAACAAAACGCAGAGGGGATTCCTCTGCGACCTTGTTTGCCAGACTTACACCCATTCAATGATCGCCATTGGTGCCGCATCGCCCCGGCGAAAACCGGTTTTTACAATCCTGGTGTAGCCGCCGTTGCGCTCCGCATATTTAGGAGCCACCTCATCGAATAGTTTCTGCACCGCCGCGGGATCAGCCAAAAAGGCAGCTGCCTCGCGCCTGCTGGCCACATCCCCCCGCTTACCCAGGGTAACCATTTTATCGGCCATGGGCTTAATACTTTTCGCTTTAGGAATGGTAGTCTCAATGCTGCCATGCAGTACCAAAGAGGTCACCTGGCTGCGCAGTAGTGCCCTGCGATGGCCGGAAGTCCTGCCTAGTTTCCTGAGCTTCATCTTGCTCACCTACCTCATTCATCAGATTTTCGCAATGAAAGGCCCAGCTCTTCTAGTTTCTCTTTGATTTCTGCCAGAGATTTCTTGCCGAGATTGCGCACTTTCATTAGATCGTCTTCAGTTTTGCGAATCAGCTCATCAACGGTATTGATGCCGGCCCGTTTCAAACAGTTGTAAGAGCGGACCGATAGGTCCAATTCTTCCACTGTCATTTCCATAAGCCGATCCATGCTTTCCTCTTCTTTTTCAACCATGATTTCCACACTGCCCACACCTTCGGTGAGGTTAATGAACAGCTTGATGTGTTCCATGAGTACCTTCGCCGCTAAACTTACTGCACTATCCGGTGCAATAACGCGGTTTGTCCAGACTTCTAAAACCAGCCGGTCAAAGTCCGTGATCTGCCCTACCCGTGTGTCTTCCACCGTATAAACAACTTTGCTCACCGGGGTGAAGATGGAATCGATGGGAATCAAACCGATAGGTTGATCGGGCTGCTTGTTCTTTTCTGCGCTGACATAGCCCCGCCCCTTAGACACGGTCACATCCATCGCCAGCCTGGCCCCGTTTTGCAGCGTTGCGATCACCAAGTCCGGATTAAGAACCTCCACACTGGGATCGGTGGGTATATCACCGGCGCGCAGTGGGCCCGCCTGATTCGCATCAATACGGATGGTCACGGGCTCATCGGTGTGCAGCTTCACTAAAAGCTTTTTTAAGTTGAGAACGATATCAACCGTGTCTTCCACAACCCCATCAATGGTTGAGAACTCGTGTAAGACCCCGTCGATGTGCACGGAAGTTACCGCTGTGCCCGGTAGGGATGAAAGCAAAATCCTGCGCAGGCTGTTACCCAAGGTGAGGCCGTAACCCCGCTCCAAAGGCTCCACAACGAATTTTCCATAATCCTCCGTCAGTTCAACTATTTCAATCCTAGGTTTTTCAATTTCGATCATAGTTCCTGCACCCTCCTTTGCGAACGCGTGGGCAGAACTAATTATACTCTGCGCCGTTTCGGTGGACGACAGCCGTTATAAGGAATGGGGGTCACGTCCTTAATCGTCGTCACGTCAATGCCGGCCGCTTGCAGCGAACGAATTGCCGCTTCTCTGCCTGCCCCGGGCCCTTTAACGTAAACGCTTACTTCCCTCACCCCGTGATCCATCGCTGCGCCGGCGGCTGCTTCAGCGGCCATGCCTGCGGCAAAGGGGGTACCTTTCCGAGAGCCTTTAAAACCCATGTTCCCCGAACTGGCCCAGGAAATTACATTTCCCTCCGGATCTGTGATCGTCACGATCGTATTATTAAACGTAGAACGGATATGAGCGATACCAACCGGTATATTTTTCCTTGCTCGACGGCGTGCGCGTTGAGCGCCCCTACGTGGTCTTGCCATTAGGTTTTCCTCCTTTCAATTCAGCCTATCTGCGTCTGCCGGCAACGCGCTTGGGACCTTTACGCGTTCTGGCGTTGGTCTTTGTGCGCTGCCCGCGTACGGGAAGGCCGCGGCGGTGACGTATACCACGGTAACAACCAATGTCCCGCAATCTTTTGATGTTCATATTCAGGTCCCGGCGTAGGTCACCCTCTACCAGGAATTGTTTTTCAATGATCTCGCGGATTTGGTTGGCCTGTTCCTCGGTTAAATCGCGTACCCGTGTATCCGGATCAATTCCGCAGATCTCAACAATTTTATCGGCCGTACTGCGGCCAATGCCGTAAATGTACGTTAAGCCTACTACCACTCGTTTATCGCGAGGTAAATCTACACCTGCAATTCGTGCCATTACTGGACACCCCCTCTTTCCTATCCTTGCCTCTGCTTGTGCCTTGGATTTTCACAGATTACCATTACGCGCCCTTTACGGCGGATAATCTTGCATTTTTCGCACATGACTTTCACAGAAGGTCTGACCTTCATAACAATGCGCCTCCTTCAGCCGCCTATTTCTTGCGGTACGTAATTCTCCCCCGTGTCAAATCGTAGGGGGACAGTTCTACAATAACTTTATCGCCGGGCAGAATCCGGATGAAATTCATCCGCATTTTGCCGGAAATGTGGGCTAAAACTTTATGCCCATTCTCTAATTCTACACGAAACATTGCATTTGGCAATGGTTCAACAACAGTACCTTCAACTTCAATAGCATCATCCTTGGCCATTGCTAGTTGAACCCTCCTCTCCTAGATTCTCCTCGGCACTATGCCGCTCTATGAATTCACGAATCCTTTTATTCTCCGGTGTACCCTCCAGACAGGCCTTGTGCACCACCAAATGCTTGATGTTTTTCCGCTTCGGCCTGGCCAACGTCCGGATGAAACCATCTGCAAGCTGAACATGATTCTGATCATAGAGCCCGACTACCACATATTTCCTCCCCAAGTCCCTGCCCCTTTTTGACGTTACCAATTGTCCCACTTCTAGAAGTCCCATTGAATCTCTCCTACAAAGTTGTAAGGATCACGGGGTCTCCTTCAGTAACGGCAATGGTGTGTTCGAAATGAGCGGACCATTGGCCATCCCGTGTTACAACCGTCCAGTCATCCGCCAGCACTTCCACATGGAAGCTGCCCATGTTCACCATGGGTTCAATCGCCAGGGTCATTCCAGGCCTTAAACGGGGCCCCCTACCCGGAGGGCCGAAGTTTGGAATCTGCGGTGCTTCGTGCATATCACGGCCAATTCCGTGGCCTACATAATCTCGGACCACAGAAAAACCCTGTTCTTCAGCACGTCTTTGCACAGCGTGGGAGATATCGGAGAGGCGATTGCCCACTCGGGCCCGTTCGATGCCCGCAAAAAGTGCTGCCTCTGTAGTCTCCAGCAGAAGCCGGGCCTGAGGGTCGATTTCACCCACAGGATAAGTCCAGGCGCTGTCTCCGCAAAAACCATCCACAAACGCCCCGATATCCACACTGATAATTGTTCCCTCTTGCAAGACGGCCTCTTTGTCGGGAATCCCATGCACCACCACTTCGTTGATGGAAGCACAGATGGAGGCGGGAAACCCGTGATACCCCTTAAAAGCGGGAACAGCATTTTGTTCCAAGAGAAATTCTTCAACTTTCCTGTCCAGCTCCCAGGTGCTAATCCCGGGCCTGATCAGCTGCCGCACCAACTCATGCGCTTGGGCTACCACTCTACCCGCGGCCCGCATAGACCGCAGTTCAGCAGATGATTTAAGAATTATCATAAAGCCTCACCAACATCAAGCGCCTTTGGAAGCCCGGCCAAATAATGATCAACATCCTTAAATACCTCTTCAATGGAGCGCCCTCCATTGATGCTGTACAACCGCCCCTCTTGGGCGTAGTAATGGATAACCGGGTGAGTCTGTCTCATATGCACATCCAAGCGTTTGCGGGCCGTTTCTTCATTATCATCGGCACGGCGAAACAATTCGCCGCCGCAAGCATCACAAACGCCCTTGCCTTTAGCTCGATAATAGGTTAGATGATATACCGCGCCGCACTGGCTGCACATCCGCCTTTTGGCGATGCGCCCGATCGCTTCTTCTTGGGTAATGCGAATGTCGAGAGCCATCTGCACATCGAGGCCCTCCCGGGCCAAGCACAGATCTAAAGCTTTGGCTTGATGCACCGTGCGGGGAAATCCATCCAAAATCCACCCTTTAGTGCAATCCGGCTCCCTGATCCGCTCGCAGACAATCTGGATCGCCAGCTCATCGGGGACTAAATCACCTTTGGTGATATATTCATTGGCTCGTTGCCCCAAGTCACCCCCGGCGCGCACTGCCTGACGAATGATATGTCCGGTGGAAATGTGCGGAATACCATACTTTGCAGCAATAAGGTCCCCTTGGGTACCCTTACCCGCGCCCGGCAAGCCCAGCAATACCAATCGCATGTTTTTTCCCCTTTCTACTTTAGGAAACCCTCATAGTGCCTCATGAGTAAATGGGCCTCGATCTGCTGCATCGTATCAAGAGCGACACCTACAACAATAAGCAGTCCCGTTCCTCCAAAAAAGAGTATCTCACGGGGAATCCTGGTCACTGCAGCAACTAAAAACGGCAGCACCGCAATTACGGCCAGGAAAATTGCACCCGGCAGCGTGATCCTGGACAAAGTGCGGTCCAGATAATCCGCGGTAGGTTTACCGGGGCGCAGCCCAGGAATGTAACCGCCATTTTTCTTCATATTAGTCGAGATCTCAACTGGATTGAAACTCACCGCAGTATAGAAATAGGTGAAAAAGAGAATCAATAGTACATACACAAGGTTATAGGCAAATTTGCCCGGTTCAAACCACTTGTTGATTGCCGCCAAGGCCGGCACGAACTGGGCCAGCGTCAGCGGAAATGTGAGAACGGATGACGCAAAGATGACCGGAATCACACCGGATTGGTTGACTTTTAAAGGCAAGTGCGTGGATTGGCCGCCATACATTTTGCGGCCCACAACCCGCTTGGCGTACTGCACGGGAATCCTGCGTTCTCCTTGGGTAATCATGACAACCGCCGCGATAACCACAATGGAGATAAGGGCGTAAAGCAGCAAACCGAGAACGCTTACTCCCCCTTCGCCCACCGCCTTAACGGCATTGATGAAGCCCAGGGGCATGGAAGCCACAATATTGACGAAAATCAAAAGTGAAATTCCGTTGCCGATACCCTTCTCAGAAATCTTGTCCCCGAGCCAGACCGTAAACATGGTGCCCGCGGTCAAAGTCAGCGTGATCAAAGCCAAACCAAAAAAGCTCGGATCGGAAGTGACACCCCAGTTGCGCGCCATCATGGTTGTACCGAAAGCCTGAATCACAGCCAGAACGACCGTGGCATAACGGGTATACTGGGCGATTACCTTGCGCCCGTCCGGTTCTTTCGACAATTCTTCCAATTTGGGAATAACGGTAGTCAGCAAGTTAAGCACGATTGATGCCGTAATATAAGGGCTTACACCCTGAGCAAAAACAGTAAACCTTGCCAAAGCCCCCCCTGTAAAAAGGTTAAGGAAGCCAAAAATATTTCCCTCTCCAACACCGAGGGCCGCAGCTAAACCCACCGCGTCCACACCCGGCACCGGCACGTGCGAACCGATCCGATAAACCGCCAACAACGCCACGGTATAAAGGATCTTTTTCCGCAGATCCGGTATCTTCATGGAGTTCTTTAATGCAGCCAGCAACTAGATCACCTCTACTTTGCCACCAGCCTCTTCAATCTTGGCTGCTGCCGATTTTGTGAAACTATGAGCCTGCACCGTTAACGCTTGGTCCATCTCTCCGTTGCCGAGAATCTTAATCCCATCGTTTACTTTTTTCACAAGCCCTGATTCAATCAAAAGCTCGGGAGTGACAACTGTACCCGGTGCGAACCGATTCAAGTCCTGCAACTTGACTTCAGCATATACTTTCCGAAACACACTAGTAAAACCCCGCTTAGGCATTCTGCGTACGAAAGGCATTTGCCCACCTTCAAAATTGGGCCCTTTCCCTTTAGAACGAGCTTTTTGCCCTTTTTGGCCCCGGCCCGAGGTTTTGCCAAAACCGGATGCCATGCCCCGGCCTACTCTCTTGCGCCTGTGCCTACTGCCCTCTGCTGGTTTAAGTTCGTGAATCCGCACGCTTACACCCCCTATCAGTCTAGTTCTTCCACTTCAACTAAATGTTTAACTTTGTCAATCATGCCCCGAATGGCGGGGTTATCGTTATGAACCACAAAGGTTCCCAATTTCTTTAGGCCAAGAGCGGCGACGGTATCTTTTTGGTCTTGAGCGGAGCCGATCGCGCTTCTCTTGTACGTAATCTTTAACTTTGCCACAACTTTCGCCCCCTAACCCAAGATTTCTCCGGGGTTTTTCCCCCGTAGCCGGGCCACGTCCTCAACCGTTCTCAGGTTGCTGAGTCCTTCAAGTGTTGCCCTGACAACATTAATCGGATTGGCGGAGCCTAACGATTTAGTTAATACATCCCGCACCCCGGCCGTCTCTAGGACTGCCCGGACAGGGCCGCCGGCAATAACTCCCGTACCTTCCGATGCCGGTTTTAAAAGTACCCTGGCACCACCGAAAGTTTGGGTAATTTCGTGGGGAATCGTTGTGCCCACAATGGGGATCCTGATCATATTTCTTTTGGCTTCTTCCGTTGCCTTGCGGATCGCCTCAGGCACTTCCTTGGCCTTGCCAAGCCCCGCGCCGACCTTACCGTTGCCGTCACCAACTACTACTAAAGCACTAAAGGAACGGGTTCGGCCACCTTTGACCGTCTTGGAGACGGGGTTAATATTCACTAAGCGTTCCTGCAGCTCCACGCCACCGTTTTCAGTTCGTTTTGACAAGCTCGTTTCCCTCCCTTGCACCTAAAATTCCAAACCGCCTTCGCGGGCGCCATCAGCCAATGCGGCTATGCGGCCGTGATAGATATATCCACCGCGATCAAAAACCACCTGTGCAATGCCCTTTTCTTTGGCGCGCTGCGCCAAGGCCAGGCCAACTTCTTTGGCCGCCTCTTGATTCCCCGTGGCACCCAGCTTCGCACGCAATTCGGGCTCTACAGAGGAGGCGGAAACCAATGTGTGTCCAATGCTATCATCGATGATCTGGGCATGAATGTGATGCAGGCTCCTGTAAACGTTCAGCCTGGGACGCTCAGGAGTACCCACCACCCGCTGGCGCAGGCGCTTGTGCCTCCGCTCGCGTGCTTCACGCCGATTAAATTTAGCCATCAAATCTCACCATCCTTCTTAAAGCGGCCTAGACCTTACCTGCTTTACCCGCTTTTCTGCGGATCCGTTCGCCTTCGTAACGAATACCTTTGCCCAAATAGGGTTCGGGCCTTCTAAAATCGCGAATGTTCGCCGCCGTCTGCCCTACTAACTGTTTATCAATGCCTTTCACCGAAATCTTGGTCGGTGTCGGTACTTCAATTTCAATACCGGGAGCCGGATCTACTTCCACCGGATGGGAATACCCCAGCTGCAAAACGAGTTTTTCACCCTGTTTAGCTGCTCGGTAGCCAACTCCCACAATCTCCAGATTCCGAGTGAACCCCTTAGTTGTCCCCTCAACCATGTTCGCGACCAAACTGCGGGTCAGGCCGTGGAGGGAACGGTGGATCTTACTATCGCTGGGCCGGGTGATCAAGATGGCGCCATCGCTCACTTCCGCTTTCATCTCAGGATGGATTTCGCGGATTAGGGTACCCAAGGGCCCTTTCACTTCAATCGAATTGCCCTTGATTTTCACCTCAACGCCGGCGGGAATTTCAATCGGATTCCTTCCTATTCTGGACATCTGTTTCCCCCCTTACCACACATAACAAATTACCTCGCCGCCGATGCCTTTTTGCCGGGCGGTCCGGTCCGTAATGATGCCCTGGGAAGTGGAAAGAATAGCCACTCCAAGGCCCCCCAATACTCTGGGAACTTCTTCTTTATTGGCATAAACCCGCAGACCGGGCTTGCTGATGCGCTTGATGCCTTGGATCACATGTCCCTGGACCGCATCGTATTTAAGGTAAACGCGAATAATACCCTGTTTACCATCTTCAATAACTTTGTAATCTCTAATAAACCCCTCGTCCTTGAGGATACGACTCAATTCCTCTTTCATAGTAGAACGGGGAATGTCAACCGATTCGTGTTTTACGGAATTTGCATTACGAACTCTTGTGAGCATATCCGCAATCGGATCCGTCATAACCATACAGGCAACCTCCTTTCGGGTGCAATCCCTACCAGCTCGATTTGGTTACTCCGGGAATCTGCCCTTCACTAGCATATTTCCGGAAGCATATGCGGCACATCTGGAACCGGCGCATGTAACCACGGGGACGCCCGCAAATTCTACAGCGATTTACCTGGCGCACTCTGAATTTTGCATCACGCTGCGCCCTGATAATCATTGATTTTTTGGCCACTATATCTCTCCTTTCAGCTTCTAAATGGCATTCCCATGAGCTTCAGAAGTTCTAACGCTTCCTCATCTGTTTCAGCAGTAGTACCAATAGCAATCATAAGGCCCCTTACTTTATCGATCTCATCGTAGTCGATTTCGGGGAACACCAATTGCTCTCTCAATCCGATGCTGTAATTTCCCCGGCCGTCAAACGACTTGGGCGAAACACCGCGAAAATCTCGGATCCGCGGAAGCGTAACACTGATTAACCGATCAAGAAACTCATACATTCTCTGGCCGCGCAGTGTAACTTTGCAGCCAATAGCCATGCCTTCGCGGAGTTTGAATGCCGCGATTGATTTTTTTGCATGTGTGATGATCGGTTTCTGGCCCGAAATGGTCTCTAAATCACGAACCGCGGCTTCCAGCGCCTTCGGGTCAGCGACCGCCTCTCCCACACCGATGTTTATAACGACTTTATCAAACCGGGGCACCTGCATGACGTTTTGATAATCAAAACGTTCCATCAGGGCGGGTACCGCCTCGGTTTGGTATTTATCTCTAAAACGTGACAAGCACTACTCCCCCCTTCTTACCACACTTCTTCTCTTAATTTGATTTCTTTAGTCAATCGTCCTACCACATTTTTTACACTGGCGCTCCAACTCGCCGTTGGCATGCCTGATCCGTTTTACCTTGGTAGGTTCTTTGCAGCGCGGGCAGACTAAAGCAACGTTAGAAGCACTGATAAATCCCGGTTTTTCAATGATGCCGCCCTGCGGATTCGTTTGAGTGGGCCGGGTGTGCTTTTTTTGAATATTTACGCCATCCACAATAACCCTGCCGGATTTGGGACTAACCTCGAGAATCTTACCTTTTTTGCCGCGATCTTCGCCGCTTAAGATAGCTACGGTATCGCCGCGTTTAACGTGAATCTTAGCCATTCCCTTCCTCCTTTCCTAAAGAACCTCAGGAGCCAAAGAGACGATTCTCATGAAGCCTTTTTCCCGTAATTCCCTGGCCACAGGCCCGAAAATACGAGTCCCCCTCGGATTGTTTTGTTCATTTATAATTACCGCTGCATTTTCGTCGAAACGAATATACGAACCATCGTCGCGGCCGTACTGCTTTTTGGTTCTGACGATGACTGCATGCACTATTTCGCCTTTTTTGACTACGCCCCCGGGGATAGCGTGTTTTACAGAAGCAATGATCACATCACCCACACGAGCATAGCGGCGTCCCGAGCCGCCCAATACCCTGATGCAGAGAACTTCTCGCGCACCGGTATTATCTGCGACTTTGACGCGGCTCTCCTGCTGGATCATGTCAGCTCCTCCTTCCTTTGGCTGTACTGCTAACTAACGGGCCTTTTCAATAATCTCCGTTACCCGCCAGCGCTTTTGTTTGCTGAGCGGCCGCGTCTCCATTATTCTCACTCGATCACCCATGCCGCATTCGTTTGCCTCATCGTGGGCCTTAAACTTCACCGTCTGCCGCATTGTCTTCCCGTATAGGGGATGGCGAACCAGCCTTTCTACCGACACAACCACTGTTTTATCCATTTTATCGCTAACTACTGTTCCTATGCGAGTTCGTCTTTGGTTTCTCTCTATGCTCATCTGCGCTCCTCCCTTCCCGGACCTGCGAAAATGTTAAGCGCGTTGGATGTTTAACTCTCGTTCGCGCATTACCGTTTTCACACGAGCAATATTCTTGCGCACATCCCTGATGCGCATGGGATTATCTAATTGGCCGGTGGCCAACTGAAATCTGAGGTTAAAGAGTTCTTCCTTTAACTCTTCCAATCTGACGTCCAATTCGTTTGCGGAAAAATCCCGAACATCTTTAGCCTTCACTTGCGTCACCACCTGCTGCTGTTCGCGTTACGAACCTGCATTTAATGGGCAGTTTGTGGGCTGCCAACCGCATCGCTTCGCGGGCCAGTTCCTCTGACACGCCGCCGATTTCAAACATAATCCTGCCGGGTTTAACAACAGCCACCCAGTGTTCGGGTGAGCCTTTTCCTGAACCCATCCTAGTTTCGGCCGGTTTTTCGGTCACGGGTTTGTCGGGGAAAATCCGAATCCAAACCTTACCGCCCCTGCGAATATGGCGGGTCATGGCAATCCTGGCAGCTTCAATCTGTGTATTCTTAATCCAGCCGGGTTCTAAAGCTTTAAGGCCGTATTCGCCGAACGCAACTTCACTGCCGCGCTCCGCTTTACCGGTCATTCTGCCCCGGTGGACTTTACGATATTTCACTCTTCTGGGAACAAGCATTCCTATTCGCCCCCTTCTGCCTTTTTCTGAACGGGCGCTTCAGGAAGAATTTCACCGTGATAGACCCATACCTTGACTCCGATTTTACCAAACGTTGTGTTTGCTTCGGAAAAACCATAGTCAATATCTGCCCTCAGCGTATGCAGGGGAATAGATCCTTCTGCATTCCATTCCCTCCGGGCGATTTCAGCACCGCCCAAGCGTCCGGATACTTCCACTTTAATACCCTCCGCGCCTAGGCGAACGGCACGCTGCTGGGCTTGACGCACTGCTCTGCGGAAAGAGATTCTTCTTTCCAAGGCAAAGGCAATGTTTTCCGCCACCAGCTGGGCGTCTATCTCGGGAGTTTTCACTTCCACGATGTTAATTTGAATCTGGCGATTGGTCTGCGCTTCTAGATCTTTGCGCAATTTGTCTACCTCTGCGCCGCCGCGTCCGATAACCATTCCGGGCCTGCCGGTATGAATGGTAATTTTGGCCCGATTCGCGGCCCGTTCTATTTCGGTTTTAGAAATACCTGCTTGATAAAAACGTTCTTTAATTAAACGTTTGATTTCCAAGTCCTCGTGTAATAGATCACCGTATTCTTGCTTGTTGGCGTACCACGTACTGTCCCAATCTTTAACTACTCCGAGTCTAAACCCTACCGGGTGTACTTTTTGACCCACGCAATTATCCCTCCTTCTCCCGCAAAATTACTGTTATATGGCTTGTGCGCTTGCGAATGCGCGCAGCCATACCTCTGGCTCTCGGCCTAATTCTTTTCAAAGTGGGGCCCTGGTCAACATAGCACTCCGCTACGTATAAAGAGTCCACATCCATATCATAATTATTCTCCGCATTGGCTACGGCGCTCTGTACTACCTTAGCAACGATGGGAGAGGCTCCCTTCGGCGTGAACCGGAGCAAGGTCAGCGCTTCATCCACATCTTTGCCGCGGATCGTATCAACTACCTGGCGCGCTTTGCGCGGTGAAATTCTAATATGCCTAGCAACCGCTTTCGCTTCCATCATTTATCACCCCGATCTGCTTATCTTCTCATTGATGATCTTTCGCTGGTGGGATGCGATCTGAACGTCCTAGTGGGCGCAAATTCGCCCAGCTTGTGACCGACCATCTCTTCAGTAATATATACGGGGATATGCTTGCGACCATCATGAATGGCGATGGTATGCCCAACCATATCCGGGAAAATAGTCGAGCGCCTCGACCATGTTTTTATCACACGTTTCTCGCCGCTGTCGTTCATTTCCCTAACCCTTTTCAGCAAATGCTCGTCGGCGAAAGGACCTTTTTTAAGTGATCTGCCCATTGCTACACCTCCTCGTAAAGATATTATTTCTTCCTACGCCGCACCCTGACTATGAGGCGGTCGCTGTGCTTCTTCTTACGAGTGCGTACCCCGCGGGCAGCCTTGCCCCAAGGAGTTGCCGGACCCGGCCTACCCACCGGAGCCTTACCTTCACCGCCGCCGTGGGGGTGATCAACCGGGTTCATCGCAACACCGCGTACATGAGGCCTAATGCCCAAATGCCTGGAGCGTCCGGCTTTGCCGATTACTATATTCTCATGCTCCACATTGCCCACCTGGCCCACCGTTGCCCGGCACGTCTGCAAAACCATGCGGTACTCGCCTGAAGGCAGGCGCACAGTACCGTAGGCGCCTTCTTTCGCCATCAGCTGGGCGGCACCGCCTGCGGAGCGTACCATTTGCCCGCCTTTGCCCGGCTGTAGTTCGATGTTATGAATCACCGTACCCACGGGAATGTTGGCTAAGGGTAGCGCATTACCGGGTTTAATGTCCGCATCGGGACCCGACTCGACCATGTCTCCCTCTCTTAAACCGAGGGGGGCCAGGATGTAGCGTTTCTCTCCATCGAGATAGTGCAGTAGTGCAATGCGCGCCGAACGGTTGGGATCGTATTCGATCGCTGCCACTTTGGCCGGAACCCCATCCTTGTTGCGTTTAAAATCGATCAAGCGGTATTTGCGCTTGTGGCCGCCGCCCCTGTGCCGGGAGGTCATGCGCCCGGTAGCGGTGCGGCCGCCCGTTCGATTCAGAGAAACTACTAACGATTTCTCCGGTTCCTTTTTTGTAATCTCCTCAAAGGTAAAGCCGGTCATATCGCGACGCCCCGGAGTGATCGGTTTATATTTTTTTGTTCCCATTTTTCCGTCCCTCCTTAAAATCCTCCAAATACCTCAATGCTATGGCCTGGTTTCAGGGTTACCACAGCTTTTTTCCACTGGGATGTGTATCCTTCATGGCGTCCCATCCTGCGCAGCTTACCCCTGACACGAGAAGTATTTACATTTTCCACCTTCACATTAAAGATCTCCTCCACCGCGGCCTTAATCATAGGCTTAGTGGCACGCAGATCTACTTCAAAAGTATATTTATTATCGGCCATTAAGTCGGTGCTTTTTTCTGTAACAACGGGCCTTTTGATAATGTCTCGAGCATGCATTAGGCAAGCACCTCCTCTAACTTAACAACTGCATCTTTAGTCATAATCAACTTCTGGCTGTTCAAAATATCATATACATTCAGCCCTGAGGGCTTGGCCACTACCGCTCCGGGAATGTTGCGCGTGGAAAGTTCCACATTATTATCCCACTCCGCCGTAACGAGCAGGGGTTTTTGCGCATCCAAGGCTTTGAACATATCCACCATGACTCTTGTTTTAGGCTGTTCAACGTGCAATTGGTCTAAAACAAGCAAGTTGCCAGCGGCGGCTTTAGCGCTCAGCGCTGATTTCAACGCAGCCCGGCGTGCTTTTTTAGGCAGACGATAGGAAAAATCCCTCGGTGTCGGCCCGAATGTGACACCGCCCCCAACCCAGATGGGTGAGCGGATACTGCCGTGACGAGCCCTGCCTGTGCCCTTCTGGCGCCAGGGTTTTCTGCCTCCGCCCCGCACCGCTGAGCGGTGTTTTACCGCTGCCGTGCCCTGCCGGCGGTTCGCCAACTGGCTGACAACTACTTTGTGCATTAGTTCTTCGTTTACTTCTACTCCAAAGATAGCGTCATTTAGTTCCAGCTCCCCGACTTGCTTTCCTTCCATATTGTAAACGGCCACTTTCGGCATGATTGCAGCCTCCTCTCTTACTCGAACTTTACGCCTTAACGGCATCGCGGACCACAACCAAGCTGCCTTTTACACCCGGCACGGACCCCTTGACGAGGAGTAGGTTGCGATCTTGATCAACTTTGATAATCTCCAAATTTTGCGTTGTAACCCGTTCAGCACCCATGCGCCCGGGCAGTTTGCGGCCCTTAAAGACGCGAGCGGGATTCACCGAGCTCAGCGCACCCACGCCGCGGTGATAATGCGAACCGTGGCTCATGGGCCCTCGGGCCTGTCTGTGACGCTTAATGGATCCCTGGGTTCCTTTACCCTTGCTGATACCGGTAATGTCGACTTTTTCGCCCTCAGCAAAAATGCCCACTTCCACTGAATCACCCACATTCAGTTCCGCAAAATCATCATCGGCGCTGAACCTAATTTCCCTGAGATATCTTTTGGGTTTCACATTCGCTTTGGTAAAATGCCCTCTTTCAGGTCTATTAAACAGCCTCTCCCGCCGGTCGCCAAAACCTAGCTGTACTGCCAAGTACTTGTCGTTTTCCAGTGTCTTTTTCTGTACTACAGTACAGGGGCCGGCTTCAATGACAGTTACGGGGATCAGCAATCCTTCTGCATTGAAAATTTGGGTCATTCCCAATTTTTTACCTAGAATACCTTTTGCCATCTTTTGCACCCCCTAAAATTGCTCCCGCCTATGCCCATCAAGTTTGAATTTTAATTTCTATATCAACACCGGCGGGTAAATCTAAGCGCATCAATGCATCTACCGTTCTCGGATTAGGATCCAAGATATCAACCAGACGCTTGTGCGTTCTCATCTCGAACTGTTCACGGGCATCCTTGTGGATGTGAACAGAACGCAAAACGGTAAAAATATTCTTTTCAGTAGGCAAGGGGATGGGCCCTGAAACAGTTGCCCCGGTTCTTTTCGCAGTATCAACAATCTTTTCTGCGGAACTATCCAGGATCTTGTGATCAAACGCCTTTAACCTAATCCGAACTTTCTGTTTAGCCAAAAACCTCATTCCTTTCGCTCGATTCACGAACATACTCCGCCGAAATTCCCAAGACAATTGACCAACATGCACTCACCCACAACA
>CAZVDE010000030.1:0-18002 GCA_964626065.1 uncultured Clostridiaceae bacterium
GCTTTTCAATGGCGTCTAGCTTGCTAAAAAGGGTTGTTCAGCAACCCCTAGGTAGGTGATGCGATCAAAAATGACTTTGATCTTGTGGAGGCATACCCAGACGAAAAATTTAGTTATCAGTCAACGAGTTTCGGCACGCTTGCTTTTTGGCCAACAAGCTGCTCAATAATCCGCGGCGCCATCTAGCTATGTCCGAGGGGGTGTTATCGTGCCTGAATTTCGGTTCTTGGATAAAGCGGATTTTGACAATATGTCGGAATCCCTATTCTCCATCCTTACGGCAAATATGTCCCGAATAGCGCCCACGGGGCGGTCGTATGAGGAAGATTATAATTCCTGGTATGTGGCTGTCAAAGAGGGTCTTGCACAAGACGTGCGCAGGATAATCCTAATTTTTTCGAATAAGCGGTTAGTTGGTTTTTTTCAGTATTATACCAGCGGTGTTAAATTCATGATGGAAGAAATTCAAATCCGCACCCAATGGCAAGGTAGGGATGTGTTTCGCGCTTTGTACCGTTTTTTGATCCCGCTTTTACCTTCTGAACTCCGTGATGTGGAAGCCTATGCACATAAGAACAATGAAAAGTCCCATGGGATTCTGAGACGCCTGGGCTTAGTGGTTGTTGGTGAGAACAAACGTGGCGATAGTTATCATTTCCGGGGACAATATGCTGATCTGCTCCGTTGGCATTTTCAAGACAGTGGCGAAGAAGGGGCCATCTGTAAAATGCAAATTTGGAGAATTTCTCAGTTCTTAGAAACAGATCGGCTTTGCTTTACGTTTACCCCCCACGGACTGAAGTATTTGGCCCTGCAGGGAAACGGCGGGGAACAGGCGGTGGATTTGCGTGAAAACAATCCGGGGGCGGCCCAAAGCCCACAGAAGAGATTGCTGCTCAAGGAAACTGTCAAGTTTATTGAAACGGGCCGACACGATCTAACTCTCGATCTAACTGAACTTACGGACTTTCAAAAGGCCGTGTTTGATCAGGTTCGCAAAATTACACCGGGGGAAATAGTGACCTATGGTGCAGTTGCTGATCGTATAGGCAAACCGCGAGCAGCGCGAGCGGTGGGCCGGGCAATTTCCAAAAACCCGGTTTCTTATTTTATTCCCACCCACAGGGTGCTGCCCCGGCGCGGGTTGGGCCGCTGCATCAGCGGGGCAGGTTATTTGAGGCAGAAACTGCTGGTCCACGAGGGGCATGATCTTCTTACTTTAGCTGGGCGGCGTTAGGTGGGGCTAACGCCGGTTTTATCGGAACGCGCCGATGATGAAGGGGGATAAGATCTTCTTACAGGAGGTGGCTCATGTCAGTTTTAAGAATGGAGCAAGTAACGAAAAGGTTTGGCACTCTTACAGCGTTGGATAGGATTGGCGTTGAGGTAAAATCGGGGGAAATTTTTGGATTTATCGGCCCAAACGGCGCCGGAAAAACGACTGCAATTCGTATTTTGTTGGGGCTGCTGCGGGCGACGGCGGGAACGGCCACAGTCTTCGGCAGAGATGCCTGGGCAGATGCGGTGGAAATTCATAAACGAATAGCCTATGTGCCCGGTGAAGTTAATTTATGGCCTAATCTCACGGGCGGGGAAGTGATCGATTTATTTTTGCGCCTGCGCGGGAGTGCTAATAAAGGGCGGCGGGATAGGCTTATAGAGATGTTCGCACTGGAGCCTTCGAAAAAATGCAGCACCTACTCCAAGGGCAACCGCCAGAAAGTGGCACTAATCGCTGCTTTTGCGGCTGAAGCGGATTTATACATCCTTGACGAGCCAACCTCCGGCCTTGACCCCTTGATGGAGCGGGTGTTTCAAAAGTGTATTCGGGAAGCAAAAGAAGAGGGCAAAAGCGTATTTCTTTCTAGCCATATTCTTTCGGAAGTTGAAAGGCTATGTGATCGGGTCAGCATCATTCGGCAGGGCAAAATCATTGAGACGGGCACAATGGAAGAACTGCGGCATCTGACGCGCACAAATATCGCGGTGCAAACGGCTAGGCCCATCGAATCTTTGGATAGCGTAGCCGGTGTCCACGATCTAAAAATAGCAGAGAACGGTGTTCGTTTTCAGGTAGAAACGGAGCAAATGGGTACGGTGGTGGAATATATCAGCCGGTTTGGCATTCTTTCCCTGAACAGCGCACCCCCAACGCTGGAAGACCTATTCATCCATCACTATCGAGATGAGGGGGGCGGGAAGTAGTGCGTTCTTGCTTTGCTAATATGGGTATTTTAACTAGGTTTAGCCTGCGCAGAGAACGGGTTGGGATTCCCGTTTGGATTATCTCGATAATTGGGGTATCGGTAGCGGTTGCTCTAGCCTTTCCCGCCATTTATCCCCCGGGGCCGGAACGGGATGTGGTGGCAGAAACGCTGCAAAACCCCGCCATGATCTCCATGATCGGGCCCGCTTATGGTATCCGGAATTATCATATGGGTGCAGTAATGGCCCATCAAATGCTTTTGTTTACAGCAGTTGCGGTGGCGATCATGAATATTTTGCTTGGCGTTCGCCATACCAGAAATGATGAAGAGCTGGGGCGGACAGAGCTGATTCGCTCTTTACCGGTGGGTGGGCTTAGTAGCGCCGGGGTGGCACTGCTTATGCTGGCTCTAACTAATTTAGCATTAACTTTAGGATTAGCAGTAGGCCTTGGTATGCTCGGTTTGGAAGGGATGGATTGGAACGGCTCTATTCTTTACGGGGCGGCGGTGGGCGCATGCGGAATGTTTTTTGCAGCGGCAACCGTTTTAATTGCACAGCTGACCGAAACAGCCCGAGGTGCGCTGGGTTTTTCTTTTGCGTTTCTGGCACTAAGTTACTTATTGCGGGCAGTTGGTGATGTGGGTACGGAATTACTTTCCCTTGTTTCCCCCTTGGGGTTGGTTTTGCGGGCCCAAATTTATGTGA
The DNA here is from genome assembly GCA_964626065.1 of uncultured Clostridiaceae bacterium. Taxonomy (GTDB): domain Bacteria; phylum Bacillota; class Limnochordia; order Darwinibacteriales; family Darwinibacteriaceae; genus UBA3910. The sequence continues at coordinate 2,914 of CAZVDE010000030.1, forward strand.
ACAACTACTGGTGGCCTATTTCAATTCTTTTGGGGGTAAGCATTTTTTTGATCTATTTGGCGTTTCTCCTTAATGCCGGCCGTGATGTGGGAGCCGGCCTGATTGCCGCAAGACCGGGGCGGACCAAGGCTTCCTTTTATCTGCGGGGCCCCCTCGGCTTAGCTCTGCGTCTGCAGGGGGCCGCGCTAATTGGTTGGGCAGTTGGAATGTTTGTTCTTGGTGCGGTTTACGGGTCTGTTTTTGCGGATATTGATGCTTTTTTTCAGACCAGCGATATCTTTGAATTACTTTTACCGAGTATTGAGGGGTTTTCGCTCACGGAACAATTTACGGCCACTTTATTGGCGGTAATGACCATGATCGGCCTCATCCCGGTGCTGCTGGCGGTGCTTAAATTAAGGTCAGAGGAGCAGTGCAATCGCACCGAACACTTACTTGCGCTGCCCGTCTCCCGCAAAAGCCTGATGGGCAGCCACATAGCACTAGCGGTATTTACTTCCCTGGTTATGCAGCTGCTGACTGTTCTGGGTTTGTGGCTGGCCGCGTCTGTGGTCATGGCGGAACCGCTTGATTTCGCCTGGCTTTTAAGGGGTGCGGCGGCCTATCTGCCCGTTTATTGGGTAATGATTGGGTTGGCGGCGGTGCTAGTTGGTTTCATCCCTAAGGTTGCAGGCCTAATCTGGCTGCATTTAGGTTATGCGTTTTTTGTCGTCTACTTAGGGGGTCTGCTTCGCGTACCTGCGTGGATGGTTAAACTAACTGTCTTTGGTTATGTTCCCGATGTTCCTCTGGAGCCAATGGGTGCCCTGCGAACCGCTATTTTACTTCTGGCAGCCGCGTGTTTTATTTTCTTGGGCCTGCTAGGCTATGGACGGCGCGACGTCCACGGCTAGATAATTCATCACCCCGGGAAAGCCTTGTTTTCGGGCGCGGGTTGGCCTCGTCCTTCCCCCAACCCTCGTAAGACATGCAATAGAAAAGTCGCGGCCAGCAAAATCATGACCAAATCTGCAATTGGTTGGGACAAGAGCATGCCCCTCCAACCGAATAAGTGATTGAGCAGGAATAATAGGGGAATATAAAAAATCCCCTGTCTAGCTGCGGTAAGAATAAATGCCTTAATCGGTTGCCCCATGGCTTGGAATGTAGTGGTGCATAGGGTGATTCCACCCATAAAGGGCAGCGAGAAAATCAGAGTTCGCAAGATGGTGGCAGCTGCGGCCTGAACATCATCGAGCGGTGTAAAAGTGCTGACTAAATACGGCGCCGAGATCCACATTGTGAGCAGAAGCCCTAAACCAATCAAGGTGGTGACAATGATTCCTGTTTTAATAAATTCCCGCAGGCGCCTGAAGTTGCCTGAACCATAGTTAAAACCCATCAAAGGCTGGCAGCCGGCGCTGAAGCCCATGAAGATGAAAGTGCCGATTGTCATAAGTTTTAGCGAGATTCCCAGGGCGGCAACTGTGGTGTCTCCATAACCGGCGGCCAGATTATTTTGCACCATTTGGGCTACACTGATCAATGCTTGGCCTGTTGTAACCGGAATGCCAACCGCGAATATTTCCTTTAAGATAGCTGATTCAAAGCCGAAATTGTTGAAGTCTAGATGTAAGAATGTCTTTCGGCGGAGATAACAGGCTAAGAAAAACAATACTGAAAGGGCATTACCCACTACGGTGGCAATGGCGGCACCGGCGATTCCCCAACCGAAGGTAAAGATAAAGATAGGGTCTAAGATGATGTTGGCAACGGTCCCCAACATCATCCCGATCATAGACAGTTTAGTTGAACCTTCGGCGCGGATTAATTGGCCGAGAACAAAGTTGCCAATAATAAAGCAGCCACCCACCATTAAAATCAGTACGTACTGCAAAGTGAAGCCAAAACTCTGTTCGCTGGCCCCTAATAGATTAGGTATTTGCTTGCGAAAAACAATACCTGCAAGCGCGGTCAAGGCACCGAAGAGGCAGATCAGGAGAATTGCTGTGGCAACGGTTTTTTCCGCTTCCTCCTTTTTTCCCGCACCCAGGCTGCGCGAAAGATAGGAAGCACCGCCCGTGCCGATTAGGCTGGCCAGAGCCATGGTCAAGACAAAGATGGGGCTGGCAAGGCTGCTGGCAGCAAGCTGCAGCTCATCTCCCATTAAACCGATAAAGTAAGTATCAACTAGGTTATAAACAATATTAACCATCATGCCTAATACAACGGGCAGGGACATGGTGAAAATAGCTTTAAGTGGTGGTGCGTCGCGCATAATTTGGATTCTTTTGTCTTCTTTTTCCATTATTCTCCGGCCTCTTTCCATCGTTCAGCCCGTTGGCTGATTTTACTGCAGACATTTCTAAAGATCTCTGCTTCTTGAATGCTCACATCTTGTAACACCATTTCTTCCCAGCCTGCGCAAAGTTGAACCATTTCTTTAATCAGTTCCGTGCCCTTAGGTGTGAGGGAAACAATATTTTCTCGGCGGTTATCAGGATTTTCCTCCCGGGATAAGAAACCCTCGTTCTCCAAAGAGGCCATCATTTTAGCTACATTGCCCTTGTCCATCAGCAGCGCCTTGGCCAGCCGCTCTTGGTTGGTGTGGTGGTGAAGATAAATGTACATGCAGACCGTTTGCTCAATCCCGGTCAATCCCAGAACAGCTCTATGTGCTTGAATAAAGCTTTGCGCACTCTTGGCTATGAGTACTAAATCTTGCATCAGCATGGCAGTAACCCCGCTTCGCTGTATTTTACAACAGTTGTAATTGACAACTTTTAACTCGTTTAACTATAACAGAAAGGCGAGTTATACGTCAACGCTGATTTTTTGACGTTTGGCGATTATTTCGCGGCAGTTAGGCATAATAATCTTGGGTGAAATAAATGTCCGAAAAAGAAATAGTCAATTGGTCCGAATTCAAGCACGGCCCATCGCGCTTTTATATTGCCGCGACGGATAAAGGCCTTTGTTATCTGGGCTCTCCCAACGCGCCGTTTCAAGAACTTGCGGTTTGGGTAAGAAAAAAGATTCCTGACGCCGAATTGAGTGAAAATCGGGACGCGCTGGATCCGTATGCGCAGGAATTGACAGAATATTTGGAGGGGAAAAGAAAAGAGTTTTCTCTGGGGTTGGATTTGCGGGGCACTGAATTTCAGCTACGGGTGTGGCGGGAATTGCTCAAAATTCCCTTTGGGCAGACGGCGACCTACACCGAAATAGCCCAAAGGATTGGTAGGGAAGATGCGGTGCGGGCGGTTGGCACGGCCATAGGCGCCAACCCCGTCCTAATTCCCGTGCCGTGCCACCGCATGTTGGGCAAACATGGGGAATGGAGGGGTTATCGAGGCGGATTGGAGATGAAGGCCCAACTACTTGAGTTGGAGAAATGACAATAATTCATTTGTCTGCTGATCAATCCCGGGGATGCTGTTTTTGTGCCGTTTCCATCTCAAACAGATAGGTGCCGGGGGCCAGCAGTCTATCTGCTAACGCCGGTTTTGATTTTCTGTCATGTACCATTTGTGCCTGTTTTTCCGCATTAAGCAGGGAGTGAATTTGCTCCCACATTTGGTTGAATTTCGGCGATTCTTTCGAGCGCGGCCTGGGCAGGGGGTTTCCAATTATCCGGTGTACTCGGCCCGGATTGGCCTTTAACACCAAAATTCGATCACCCAAGATTATGGACTCATCGATGTTATGGGTCACAAAGATGATCGTCACCTTTGTTTCCTCCCAAATCCTAATCAGTTCCTTTTGCAGAGCGGAACGGGTAATGGCATCTAGACTGCCGAATGGTTCATCCATGAGTAAAATCTTGGGCCGCACAGAAAGGGCTCGGGCGATGGCAACCCGTTGTTTCATTCCCCCCGACAATTGGTGCGGATAAAGATCCTCAAACCCCTTTAAGCCAACCAGATTAAGATAATAATCTGCCCTAGCCCTTTTTTCCGCTTTGCTGCTGAGCCTGGCGGTCACGTTTAAGGCAAAGAGGACATTTTTGCGCACGGTATGCCAAGGAAACAGCTGTTCAAAGTTTTGAAAGACCATCATTCGATCTATGCCCGGCTCGCTGCTTTCCGCTCCGTTTAACATTAACCGGCCGGAGGTGGGCTTTTCAAAAGCGGCTATACAGCGCAGTAGAGTGGATTTGCCGCAACCGGAAGGGCCGATGATATTGATAAACTCACCCATCTCCACCCTAAGGTTGATCCCCTTTAACGCCTCAATAGATTTATGTCTGGTGTAAAAAGTCTTGCTCAGGTTTTCAATAACCAAGCCATTTTCAGTGGACATTTTTTCACCCCTTATTCTGAGGTCATACCCCAGCGCCTAACGGTACTTGCTTCAATCCATTCGAAGAACAGCCTTTCTACGATAAGGCCCACAATGATGATCACGATTATCCCCCCAAAAACGCTTGCGATTTCCATGAAAAAGCGTTTTTTGTAGATAAACCAACCCAATCCTCCTTCTCCCCCGGAAGCGCCAAAAACCATTTCCGCAGCCACAGAGGCCTGCCAGGCTCTGGCCCAGGATACTCTGAGACCCGTTAAAATATGGGGGAAGGCTCCGGGCAGCAGTACTCTGGCAATTAACCCAACACCTTTGAAGCCCAGATTTTGACCGACTTCGATTTGGGTGGTGGGTACTGAACGCAGGCCGGTATGCAAATTTGCTATCAGCGGCCAAACGGAGGAAAACCAGATCACTGCAATAATTGATTGGGGCCCCGTTCCCAGCCACAAAATGATGATAGGAAGAACGGAGATTCCGGGCAGCGGGTGCAGGATGGCCATTACAGCCTGCACCCAGTCAGAGACAATGGGTGAACAAAGGGCCAAAACCGCGGCCGCAGCCGCGGTGGCAATGGCTAGGCCCAAACCGATTGCGATCAGGTACAGGGAAAAATAGAGCCTGCCCAGGATTTCACCGCTTGCTACATCCGCAATTAAAGTTTGCAGCACATAAGAAAGGCGGGGAAAGAGCAGGGGGGGAAACCATTGAGTCCTGGCCAGCAGTTCCCAACACAGCATGGCGCCCAGGATAAACAAGAGCTGATTCAGTGTTTTATTGATGCCCTTTTTTTTGTCCGTTTTCATTTCTCGTTTCCCTCCCGGAAGTTACCCCTCGTTTATCTTCCCTGCAATTTTTCTATGTCGGACAAACCGCCCGCACGGCTGCCCACAATGGCCAAAATGTTGTCAAAGGCAATTTCGTCCAGGCTGGCCGGAACGCGGCTGATGTAACCCGCTTCTTTCATGAATTGAGCAAACCCCATCAAACCATAGGGTGCGGTTGTGTAGTTCATACCTTCCCATTCCAAGTATTCTAGTGTTTTTTCCACACTAAGCTTAAATTCGGGGGCGAGTAATTCCGCGGCTGCCGTTTTGTTGCTGTTGATCCAAGCCATCGCTTCACTAATGGCACTGACAAAAACACTGTAGGCAACAGGGCGTTGATCATGAAAATTTTCGGACGCCAGCCCTACGTTAAAACTGAAGGGGTGGCCGAAAATTGCCACATCGTCTACAATCAAACGGAAGCCCGGTTGGGACAGTTCTTCGAATAAGTAGGGGGGGGTGGTGAAATGCGCTTTAATTCCCTTTTTGGAGATTAGGGCAGCGCAGGCATCGGGGTGGGGCATGGCAACAATGTTATTATCCAGGGCGTTGGGTGATCCAAGCTGCTGTTCACAGGCCATGGCAAGCAAGATGTGCTGAATACTGCCCGGGGAAGGAACCGCAATTTTGTCCTCCGGTTTGAAATCAGCCAAGCTTTTTATCTCCGGGTCATAGGTCACCAAGCCGATGGGTACTACCACAAAACCTACAGCCACTTTCCACGGACATCCCTTATCCCAGCCGATCAAAAACGGCGGGATACCCATAAAGCCAACATCCGCTTCGCCCGAAATGAGTGCCTCCCTGACAGCGCCGCCCGAACCGTATTCTTTCCAAACCGGTTCCACACCGTATTTCTCAAAGATTCCGTGGGTCCGTGCCACCATGAGCGGGGCATAGACCAAGCCAAATTGGCCCGCGATCTTGATCTTTTCAGCGGGTGACGCCTGGGTGGGTACTTGCAGCAGGCTCAAGACAATCAGCGTACACAGTGCGAACAGACAAGTCTTTTTCATAGCAATTCTCCTTTGCGATTTCCATATCAAAGATACAGATCATTAGTCTCAGAGTATGAGAAAATCTGACTATATGTGTCAGAATTTTAACCCTTTTATTCTATTGTCTTTTCCATGCTTGGGACGAATGTGTTCCGGCTTGTCCGGGGGAAACTAGCAGGAATAGCGAAAAGTTTCGCTAAACATAGTAGTATAGTATTAATCCTTTGAAAAGAGTGACACGACATGAAACAAATCCTCTCACTGCTGTACATGGGCTACTTGTTCTTCATCGTTTTGCTCGTGTTTTTCAGCCGCAAGAAGCCTAACCAAAGGTTCAGCTGGATTTTGGTCCTTCTTTTTTTGCCTGTGATCGGTGTGGTTTTTTATTTTCTCTTGGGCAGTGACATGTACTGGGAGTATAAAAAGAAAAGAATACGCGGGCGCCACAATGCGTTGTTTGTCGAATTGGAACACATTGCTGCCGCAAACGCCCGGTCGGCGGCTGCTGAATTATCGCCTAGGCAGCGCTTCCATGTAAAGTGCTGCGGAAGTGCTCTCTTCTGCGAAAATGACGTTAAAATCTACACTAACGGAAAACCAAAATTCCAGGATTTGTTTGCCGATTTAAGAGCGGCCCAAGATCACATTCATGTTCAGTATTTTACGATCCACAACGATTTAGTGGGGCAGGAACTGATCGGCATTCTGCAGGATAAAGTTCTGCAGGGGGTAGAAGTGAAATTGCTGTATGACAGTTTTGGCTGCTTGTTTACGGGGGTGCGCCCGCTTTTTTGGGAGTTAAAAAAGACGGGCGGAAAAGTCCAGGCTGTCAGGCCGTACGCCAGGGCTTTGAATTACCGCAACCACCGTAAGCTTGTTATTGTAGACGGAAAGGTTGGGTATTTGGGAGGCATGAATGCGGGTGAACACTATGGTGAAGGCGTGAAAGGGATGGAATGGCGTGATACTCATATTAGGGTTACCGGCCGTTGTGTCCATGACCTGCAGTATATTTTTCTATCCGATTGGATAGCCTCCGCCCGCAAGGGCAGAGTGGGTTTGCGCCGGCTTAAGCATTATTTTCCCCAGCCGGCGAAAAAGGGTGACCTGCAGGCTCAGGTCATTGCTAACGGACTCTACAACAAGCACGTGGATCAAGATGTGATCAACCGCAGTTATTTTAACTTAATTTCTTCTGCCACTGACAGGCTGTGGATTCAAACACCGTATTTCACCCCCTCCGAAGCCATTCTGCAGTCGCTGCAGACATTGGCTTTGCGGGGTGTGGACGTGCGGATCATGACCTCCGCTTATTATGCTTTTGGCGGTTTATTCCATCACAATATTAAAAACTATTATTTCCGCCAGCTTATTGACGCCGGGGTGCGCGTTTTTAGGTACAACGGAATTTTGCATGCCAAAACGATGTTGATCGATGCAAATGTGTTGTGCATAGGCACCGTGAACCTTAATGTGCGCAGTTTGGAGAGGGATGACGAATTATTCGTGTACTTTGAGTCGGATCGGTTAACAGAAGAATATGCGGAGATCTCTAGAGCCGATTTTACCAAAAGCCTTGAACTGGATTACGCCAGGTTTAAAAAACAAACGCTTGGCTCGCGGGCTTTAGAATCAATAGTGTCCTTGTTTTCACCTTTATCCTGACAGCTGCTTCGCAGCGGCGGGCTATTTTGCCCGTACTGTTTTTGCTGTAGATTTATGCAAGGGATTGATTGGCGCATGGCGAATTATACCAAATAAGGGCGAACAAAAATTAGGCCGGGGGTAAAATGGGTCGTGACTTTTGATGAAATGGAACCGGGCAGAAGACAACGGGTTTTAATTGTGGAGGATGTGCGGCTCAACGCTCAGATTCTTGTTAATGTGCTGCAGGATGAATATGATGTAGCGGTGGCTTATAATGGAATAGAAGCATTGGAAATGGTTAAAGAGCAAATGCCCGATCTGATTTTGCTCGACATTATTATGCCCGAAATGGACGGTTATGCAGTGTGCGAACAGCTGCAAAACGATGTAAAAACTCGGGATATTCCGATTTTGTTCTTGACCGCTTTGGAAGGGGACCAAAACGAGGCCTATGGGCTTGAACTAGGCGCGATGGATTACATTCGCAAGCCTTTTAATGTACCCATCGTGCGGGCCAAGATCCGCAACCATCTTGAACTTAAACGTTATAAAGATCTGCTGAAACGGGACAGCAGAATTGACGGCCTAACGCGCGTCCCCAATCGCCGGCGTTTCGATGAAGCATATGTAGAAGAACGCTTACGGGCCAAACGCGCCAAAACACCTCTTTCCGTGTTGATGATTGATCTCGATCTTTTTAAACGGTACAACGATACTTATGGCCATCTGCAGGGCGATGATGTGCTTAAACTGGTTGCCAAGACACTCTATCGTAATTTGCAGCGGCCGGGGGATCTTTTGGCCCGCTGGGGCGGGGAAGAATTCGTGGCTCTGCTGCCCGATACCGATCAGGCCGGGGCTAAGAATGTGGCGGAAAAACTGCGCGCTGCAGTAGCCCAGTTGGCTATTGAACATGAGGCATCAACTGTTGCTCCCGTAGTGACCATTTCGGTGGGGGTCGCGACCTCTTTGGTGGCAAAACCAAAAACGTACGATAAACTTCTCCATTGGGCAGATGAGGCGGTGTACAGAGCCAAACACCTGGGCCGAAATCAAGTGGTCTGCTACGAACCCTAAAACCCGCGCACCCCATCTTTTGCAAACGATGGGGTTTTTCGTCTCTGTTCAACCGCCTGAAAATATAGATTAGATCTGACTTGGTGCTGTAAATCTTGCAGCGCTTATTTTCGTAAAAAAGAATGGCCCCAATATGCAAGGAGTATGTTATCTGTTTGTGGAATAATTATTTGCAGCACTTGACGGATGTCTAAAAGGGGTATGTTGATGTTAAAACTTAATGGCTACAATTTATCGGCCCGGGCAGTTGCCGCGGCCATCAGAGACAATCTTCCCGTCTCGTTAGACAGCGAGCAGCTGGAAAAGGTGGAACGGGCCAGAAGTTATGTGGAACAACTTTTGACAAAAGGCAAACCGGTTTATGGGATAAATACCGGGTTCGGCAAGCTGTCCGAGACTCTGATTTCCCGTGATAATGTTGCCCACCTGCAGCGCAATCTCATTCTCAGCCACAGCTGCGGAGTGGGCCCGCCTTTGCCGCCGCAGGTTGTTAAAGCAATGATTATTCTAAGGGCGAACGCTTTAATGCAGGGGCATTCGGGTATTAGGGGTGCAGTGATTCAAAGCCTGATAGACTTAGTCAATCGCGGCGTAGTACCTTTTGTTCCCGGCCAGGGTTCGGTGGGCGCCAGCGGCGATCTGGTGCCTTTGGCCCATATGGCGGCCGTTTTAATCGGTGCGGGGCAGGCTTATTATCGCGATGAACTACTGCCGGGCGGAGAAGCGTTGGCTAGGGCCGGGTTAACCCCCGTTACTTTGCAGGCTAAAGAGGGTTTGGCCCTGATTAATGGCACTCAGTGTATGACTGCCTTTGGTGTACACGCCTTATTCGACAGTGAACTCATTTTGAAAACGGCTGATTTGGCCGGTGCCTTGACCCTGGAGGCACTGGAGGGTATCCCGCACAGTTTAGACGAACGGGTTCATGCGTTACGCCCCCACCCGGGACAGGTTGCGGTCGCCCGCAATTTGCGCCGCATGTTAGAGGGCAGCGGCCTTGTTTATCGCAAAGAAACAAATAAGGTGCAAGATGCATATTCGCTGCGCTGTATACCTCAGGTGCACGGCGCATCGCGTGATGCTTACCACTATGTTGAAAATGTGCTCGGCACCGAGATCAACTCCGTTACGGACAACCCCATTTTATTTCCGGGGGATGATACCGTTATTTCAGCCGGTAACTTTCACGGCCAGCCTGTGGCCTTGGCTTTGGATTTTCTGGGCATTGCCCTGGCGGAAATGGCGAATATTTCGGAGCGGCGCATCGAGAGGCTTGTTAATCCGCAGCTCAGCGGTCTGCCTCCTTTTTTATCCGCCTCAAGTGGCCTTAATTCCGGTTATATGATCATTCAGTATACTGCCGCCGCCCTCGTTTCGGAGAACAAAGTATTGGCTCACCCCGCCTCGGTGGATTCTATACCCACCTCCGCTAATCAGGAAGACCATGTGAGTATGGGCAGCGTCAGTGCGCGCAAGCTGCACAGTATTGTGGCTAATGTGCAAAATGTGCTGGCTATTGAATTGTTGTGCGCTTGCCAGGCCTTGGAATTTCGTGAGCGCGAAAAATTGGCACCGGTCACGGCAGGCGTTTATGCGTTAGTGCGGGAGCATATTCCCCCGCTAAAAGAAGATCGTTATTTAGAGCCGGAGATCAGAAAAATGAGAGAATTGATCACCTCCGGCGAAATCTTGTGGGCAGTAGAAAACATTATTGGAGAATTGGAATAGGAGGAAATGACGATGATTAGGGCTCCACGCGGTTCGAAGTTAACTTGTAAAGGGTGGCATCAGGAAGCGGCATTGCGGATGCTCATGAACAATCTGGATCCGGAAGTGGCCGAAAGGCCCCAGGATTTGGTAGTGTACGGCGGCAGCGGCAAGGCTGCTCGCAATTGGGATAGTTATGAGGCAATAGTACGCACCTTAAAAGACCTGGAAAACGACGAGACCTTATTGGTGCAGTCCGGGAAACCCATCGGTGTGTTCAAAACGACACCCCAGTCGCCCCGCGTGCTGTTGGCCAATTCTAATTTGGTTCCGGCTTGGGGGAACTGGGAGCATTTCCGGGAATTAGAACGGAAAGGCTTAATCATGTTTGGCCAGATGACGGCAGGCAGCTGGATTTATATTGGTACCCAGGGGATTTTGCAGGGAACATATGAGACACTGGCGGAATTGGCCGAACAGCATTTCGACGGCACACTAAAGGGGCGCTTGGTGCTCACGGCCGGATTAGGCGGCATGGGCGGGGCGCAGCCCTTAGCGGTCACTATGAACGGCGGAGTGGCGATTGTGGTTGAGGTGGATCCGGAGAGAATCGAAAAACGCTTGGCTACCAGGTACTGCCAGGTTTCCACGGACGATTTCGACGAGGCGCTGCGTTTGGCAAAAGAGGCCCAGGCTAAAGGAGAAGCCTTATCCATAGGCCTGTTGGGAAATGCGGCGGATGTTTTGCCCGAGTTTGTTAAACGGGGCGTCGTGCCCGATGTGGTTACCGATCAGACTTCAGCCCACGATCCCCTTAACGGTTATATTCCCGCGGGCCTCAGCCTTGAACAGGCGGCGGAACTGCGGAAAAACGATCCGGATCAATACATTAAACGGGCTAAGGAGTCAATGGGCGCCCATGTCCGGGCTATGCTCGAACTGCAGGCACGAGGCGCGGTCGTCTTCGATTACGGTAATAACATTAGGCAGCAGGCCCAGGATGTGGGCGTTGCCAATGCTTTTGATTTTCCCGGATTTGTGCCCGCCTACATCAGGCCTTTGTTCTGTGAAGGCAAGGGGCCTTTCCGCTGGGTGGCGCTCTCGGGTGAGGAAAGCGATATTCACAAAATTGATGAAATGCTGTGCCGGGAATTTTCTGATAATGAACGTCTCGTGCGCTGGGTTAGAATGGCCCAAGAACAGGTCGCTTTTCAGGGCCTACCTTCCCGCATCTGCTGGCTGGGTTATGGCGAACGGGCAAGATTTGGCCTATTGATAAATGAAATGGTGCGTACCGGCGAACTGTGTGCACCCATTGTGATCGGTAGGGATCATCTTGATGCAGGCTCGGTGGCCTCGCCCCATCGTGAAACAGAAGCGATGCGTGATGGCAGCGATGCGGTGGCGGACTGGCCCATTCTTAACGCATTAGTCAATGCTTGTGCCGGAGCCAGCTGGGTCTCTGTCCATCACGGCGGCGGGGTGGGCATTGGTTATTCCATTCATGCGGGCATGGTTGTGGTAGCGGATGGCACACCTGAAGGGGCAGCCCGTTTAGAGCGCGTGTTAACTTCAGATCCTGGCACGGGCGTTGCGCGCCATGTTGATGCAGGTTATGAAATAGCCATTAAAACGGCTCACGAGAAAAAGATTAAAATTCCGATGCTGCCGAAACTTTAGAAGGGAGATCAATCATGACTCAAATTGTGCAATGCGTGCCCAATATTAGTGAAGGGCGCCGATCGGATGTGGTGGAAAAAATAATCGATCAGGTGCGCCAAACTGATGGGGTACGCCTGCTTGATTATTCCTCCGATCATGATCACAACCGTACCGTAATTACCTATGTGGGAACACTGGCCGCTGTTTTGGAAGCCAGTTTTCGCCTAACAAAGGAAGCGGTGTGCCACATAAACATGGAGAAACACCAAGGGGCCCACCCTCGCATCGGGGCGGTAGACGTAATTCCCTTAATTCCCATTGACAACGTCACCATGGAGGAGTGTGTTCAAGCGGCAAGGAAATTGGGCGAGAGAATATTTGCCGAATTGGATGTTCCCGTGTACCTCTATGGTGAAGCGGCTACGACCGCGGAGCGCAAGAACCTGAGCAATATTCGCCGGGGACAGTATGAAGGTTTGAAACAAACGGTGCAGGAAGAAAAACGCCACCCTGATTTTGGCCCTCCAAAGCTGCATCCTTCTGCCGGGGCCGTGGTCGTGGGTGCGCGCATGCCCTTGATTGCTTTTAATGTAAATTTAGGCACTGAAAAAAAAGAAATTGCGGATCGGATTGCCAGAGCTGTGCGCGAGAGCAATGGGGGTTTTAAGCACGTGAAGGGTATGGGTGTAGTGCTGGAGGAACGGGGTGAGGTGCAAGTATCCATGAACCTGGAGAATTATCTTACCACACCCATTTATCGTGTCTTGGAGACGATTAGGCGGGAAGCGTCCCGCTACGGTGTGGCGGTGGTGGGCACTGAACTAGTGGGGCTAGTTCCTCAGCAAGCCTTGGTGGATGTGGCAGAGTGGTATCTGCAGCTGGAGAGATTCAAAGCGGAGCAAGTTTTGGAAAACCGGCTGCGTTAGGAGGGAAGCCCAATGACGGGTAAGACCACGGTAAATCTTTTGATTAAGGGCGGCCAGGTGGTTACAGCGCCCCCGGGCGGCTACCCGGTGCGGGGAAAACGACTCGCAGAACTGACTGTCATCGAGGACGGCTGGGTCGCCTGCGCGGGTGACACAATCGCCGCGGTGGGCAGTGGAGAGGAAGTCCGGGCCCGTATTAGCACTACACCTGCGACAAAAGTGATCGAAGCGGCGGGGCATGTCATTACACCCGGCCTGATTGACGCCCATACGCACCTTATTTTTGGCGGCAGCAGAGAAAATGAGTTTTACATGCGAGCCCGGGGTGCGGAATACATGGAAATAATGGAGGCGGGCGGCGGTATAGCCAGCTCAGTCAAGGCGACTCGTGCCGCCTCCTTGCAAGAACTAGTGGCAACCGGCCGGCAGCGGTTGGAGTGGATGCTCGCTTTAGGTGTCACCACAGTGGAATGTAAAAGCGGCTATGGCCTTGATCTAGAGACGGAACTAAAACAGCTCAAAGCGGTAGACGTTCTCGCTAAAGAGCAGCCGGTGGAACTTGTCTCTACTTTCATGGGGGCCCATGCCTGGCCAAAGGAATTTAAGGATGATCAGGCAGGCTACGTTGAATTTCTAGTGAACACAGTCTTGCCCCGGGTTCGCGATGAGAATCTGGCAGAATACGTTGATGTGTTTTGCGAAACGGGTGTTTTTTCGGTGGAACAAAGCCGGCGGATCTTGACTAAAGCGCAAAAACTGGGTTTTGAGGTTCGGATTCATGCAGAAGAGATGAGCACCCTGGGCGGGGCCGAATTGGCCGCGGAAGTAGGTGCGGCCAGCGCCGATCACCTCTTGATGATCTCGGACGCGGGTATTACTGCCTTGGCGGACAGCGATGTGGTTCCCGTACTGCTGCCTGCAACTGCCTTCTCTCTGCGCAAACGATATGCCCCGGCCCGAAAAATGATTGAAGCGGGATTGCCCATTGCTTTAGCTACAGATTTTAATCCGGGTTCCTGTCCTACGGCTAATTTGGCTTTAGTCATGTCTATCGCCTGTTTATACATGGCTATGACCCCGGAAGAAGTGTTTAATGCGGTTACAATCAATGCTGCCCATTCACTGCGGCGAGCGCACCGCCTGGGCAGTTTGGAAGCGGGCAAACAGGCTGATCTCGTTATTTTTGCAGTTGATAACTACAAGCAGATTCCCTATTATTTCGGTGTTAATCTGGCTGCGACAGTTGTTAAAGCGGGTAAAATAGTGAAGAACGGGTGGTAGAATGTTGACCGATTTGAAAGTGGAAGAATTTATAAAGGAAGTGGGGTCCAATCAACCGGCTCCGGGCGGCGGCAGCTGTTCCGCTCTGGCGGGGGCCTTGGCGGCATCGTTGGCACAGATGGTTGCCCATTTAAGCGGCGAGGCACATGCCGATGTTGTTCCGAATGCTCGAGTGATAGCTGATCGCCTGCGGCATTTGACCAATCGCGATACTGAGGCTTTCAATCTTGTGGTGGCTGCCTACAGATTGCCTAGGCGGACGGAACAGGAAAAGAAAGAGCGCCGTGCCGCCATTCAGGCGGGAACGCGAATGGCCACTGAGGTGCCCTTGCAGGTTATGGAAGTATCTCTGCAGGCGCTTGTCTTAGCTAAGGAAATGGCCTTGCATGGCAACCCCAACACAATCAGCGATGCGGGAGTAGCCGGGCTGCTGGCCGCGGCGGGCTGCAGGGGCGCGGCGTATAACGTTTTAATTAATTTGCCTGGGTTAAAGGATCGGGAATTTGCGGCAGAAGCCAAACACCGCTTGGATGAAATTCTGGCGTCTGTGGATCGATTGGACACAGAGATTAAGGAACACGTCAACCGAGCCTTAAAAGACTCCTGAAGGGTGGCGGGCGCGCCTAATGCTGACCAATAATCTTGACATGGCCGGGCCACTAGTGCTAAAATTAAAAGTACTT
>CAZVDE010000031.1:0-17579 GCA_964626065.1 uncultured Clostridiaceae bacterium
GCAGACACTATTGACAATAATTTTTCGAATATATATAATTGACATGATACGGAAATATTTTGTACTATAAGCAGAGAGGTGAAGAAGAATTGCTGAACCGTATGAAACACTATCTACAGTCTCTCCAACAGATCACCACTGAGGTGGACTTCCATGAACTAGCTGAGTCTTTACAGCAGGGCATGGAAGACAGCAATGTCTATGTCCTGGGCAGGCGGGGTAAAATTCTCGGTTATTTTTTGGATGAGGGCTTGGAAAGCAGCCCCTTCGATGCCGAGTGGTTACTGACCGGAACAGCCCCGGAAGATATTCAAAGCCTTGCTAACCGGGTTGCAGATATTAGCGTTATTAAGGGTGACAGCGGGGAAACGATTATGATCACACCTATAATCGGTGGTGATGAACGTGTCGGGTCCATCTTGTTTGTCCGGCCTACGGGCGATTTCAGCCCCCAGGATATCGATGTGGCCAATATCGCCGGTGTTACTTTGGGCATGATCATCTCCAGGGTTATCCACGAGCGCCAGGAAGACAAAGCTGCTGAAACCCGTTCGGCCCGTTCAGCCATTAACAGTCTATCATACTCCGAGATTTTGGCAATGCAGAAGATTTTTGAGGAATTGGAAGGCGATGAAGGATTATTGGTGGCCAGCCGCATCGCGGACGAGGCAGAAATAACCCGTTCCGTGATTGTGAACGCCCTGCGCAAGCTGGCTTCGGCCAATGTGATAGAATCCCGCTCTTTGGGGATGAAAGGGACATATCTGCGCATTCTCAATCCGGAGATCCGCAAGGAATTCGAAAAGCAGTGGTATCCGCATCCAAAAGCGTAATACTCCGGTATAAACAGGGCCCATGTTCTCACATGGGTCTTTTTACTTTTGCCCGGAAGGCAGTGTTCGCCCTTTGCTAATCGTGCCCGGTGCGAACCTGCGGTTGATTTTGTCTAATGTTTCATTGAGTTTGCCCATTGGGCCTTCTTCCGGGCCAAAAAGGGAAAGCTGCGTTCCAACGGAAAAATTGCTTGTTGTTACGCCTAACAACCGCACCGGTTCTAGCTTGACTGCGGTCAAAAGATGCAGTGCTTCTCTAAAAATGGTATCATCATCATTGAAAGCATAGCTTAGGGTTAGTGATCGTGTAATTGTGCGGAAATTGTGAAAGCGCACTTTTATAGAAACCGTTTTAGCATAAAAACCTTGTTCGCGCAGGCGCCAGCCGACTTTTTCGCTCATTTGGGCCAGTTGGTGCCGCAGAAAGGCAAAATCTTCATGATCCTTGGAAAAGGTGATTTCATGGCCAATGGATTGGGCTTGCTGGCCTGCCACAACGGGGCGTTCATCCCAACCGCGGGCTAAATTGTAGATCTGTGAACCTAAGGCGGCGCCCACTCGCTCTTGCAGCCAAGTTTCACTGTGGGGAAGAATGTCCTTGACAGAATGGATATTTAACCGCTGCAGCATTTCTTCCGATTTGCGGCCCACACCCCACAGTTTGCCCACGGGCAGTTCCTTTAAGAATGCTTGGACTTCGGTGGGGCGCAGAACAAAAAGACCGTCCGGTTTTCGCCAATCGGAGGCGAGTTTGGCTAAGAACTTGTTGGGGGCGATTCCCACCGAAGCGGTTAGCCCGGTTGTTTTGTAAATGCTTTGCTTAAGTTCATGGCCCATCTGTTCAAGGCTTGTGTAAAAATGCTCGCAGCCGGTCATGTCCAGAAACGCTTCATCGATGGAAAGGGGCTCCACCAGAGGCGAAAAGAGAGGGAAAATGTTCTGGATTTGGGTTGAAACCTCACGATAGCGGGCCATTCTGCCCGAAACAAAAATGCCGTCGGGGCAGAGTGCGGCGGCCTTAGCGATAGGCATGGCGCTGTGCACCCCGAATTTGCGAGCTTCATAGGATGCGGTGGAAACAACGCCCCTGGGCGAATCTTTGCGCCCGCCCACAATCAAAGGTTTACCCGCGTATTCGGGATTGTCCAAGACTTCCACTGCGGCAAAAAAAGCATCCATATCTACATGCATAATGGTGCGCATAATAGATTACCCCCCCGGAATAGTTGTTCGGGAAAGGGGATAAAATTCCTGCGAAAGCGGTGAGTAAATGCAAGCACAAACTGAAAAACAAAATGCTTATTTAGTAGCTCTGCAGCAGAGTTTTCAAAAAGAATGGGAGATAGAGGAGAACCTGGCGGAATTAGCCGAGCTGGCTACCGATGCCGGTTTGCATGTAATTGATTCTTTCGTGCAGCGGCGCAGTTATCCCGAACCGGGTACATTCATCGGTAGGGGCAAAGCGCTGGAACTGGCACAGATTGTGGAACCGGGGGATTTGGTGATTTTCGATGACGAACTAACACCTGCCCAGCAGGGGAATCTCTCCGATCTTCTGGAGGCACCCGTTATCGACCGCACGCAGCTGATTTTAGATATTTTCGCCCAGCGGGCCCAAAGCAACGAGGGTAAAATCCAAGTGGAATTGGCTCAACTCAACTATTTGCTGCCCCGCCTGACGGGTAAGGGTACAGCCCTATCGCGGTTGGGAGCGGGGATCGGCACGCGGGGGCCGGGGGAGACGAAACTGGAAACGGACCGCCGGCGGATAAGAAGGCGCATTGCCGATCTGCGGCAAGAATTAGAGCAGGTAAGAAAAACCCGGGGCTTGCACAGGCGCGGCCGTCAGGATACGATGGCACCCGTGGTGGCTCTGGTGGGTTATACAAATGCGGGTAAGTCCACTTTACTGCAGGCGCTGACCGGTTCTAGGGCTTTTGTTGCCGATCAGCTGTTTGCAACATTGGATCCCTTAATTCGGCGCTGGGAGTTGAAAGAAGGCCGCTGGGTTTACCTCAGCGATACGGTGGGGTTTATTCGCAAACTGCCCCACACCCTGGTGGCTGCCTTTCAGGCTACTTTAGAAGAGGTTGTGCACGCTGATTTACTTTTGCATGTTATCGATGCCAGCCATCCGCAGGTTTTAGAGCAGACCGAGGCGGTACACGAGGTACTCCAAGAAATTGGTGCTACACAGCCCATTATTTCAGTGTATAATAAGATTGATCTTATGGATCACGCCCTGCGGGTGAAGGATCCGGATCAGGCCGTTTCCGCTAAAACGGGCCAGAATTTGGCGAACCTTACTGAAGCGGTGTGCCGGTTTTTTGATGCTGATTATGTGGACCGCAAATTTTTCTTCCCCTTTGATAATCTTGGCGCGGCCCACGAACTGCGCAATAGAGCGCATATTCTCAGCGAAGAATTTACCCCGGAAGGTGTTGTGATCACCGCGGAGGTAGACAGAAGGACGGGGGAAATATTCAGTTCCTTTAGGAAATCGGAATAAGGCAGGATTTTCGGGTTCTTTTAGCGAAAGAAATTTTGTTATAGTCAGTTTAAGGGGGTAACCATGGCGGGTAAACGCAAATCACCCTTAGTGTTCTTTATTCTAATTATGCGTTCTATAGTTGTGGGCGTGGCTTATCAGTTGGTACGGGGGGTTCCGGGCCTGACATCTTCTTTTGTCGCTATCTTCGTTGGGTTTCTGGCCTTCGATTTAATCGTCTCCATGCCCAAGTTTTCGCTTAGGTTTAAGCATTGGAAAAAACTCATTTTAGTTGTTCTGCCTCGGGTGAGCGGTACTGCCGTTACATTGGGCGCGGGCCTTTTATTGGGCGTTGTGTTCGGAGGTTTGACTAAAGTCGGCCTGCCCGTGGTTGTGGGAGCGGTCTTTACGCTCGGCCTGGCCTATAGTGTGGCGGGCGAGGTAAAGGGAAATATATCCAGTTATGTGGGAATGGTGGCCGGTTTAGAGATGTTTGACCGCATCGAACGGCTTTCGCTCTTTGGCGACGAATGGCTGCAGGATCTGGCGGGCCCCGCCGGCCAACTGCTGTACGGCACGTTCTTAGCCCTGCTCATCGGCTGGCTGGTCGGCATTGTGGTGGGTGTTATAACCAGGCTGTTTTTGCCCAGGGGATACCGGACTTTAAAAAGCTCCGCTTATAATCAGCCGCTGTGGATGCGTTCATTTCGGGACGTAATTCAGCTGGATGAAGATCAAGTGCTGCTGCAGATCGAACTGAGCGAAGATTCACCCATAGTCTATCGCACACTGGCAGAAACGGGACTGGGACGGGAATATGGAATCCAGGTTCTATCCCTAATTCGTTCGCCTGAAGGGGTTATTACGCCGCGGGGGGCGGATGTGCTGCTGCCGATGGATCAGTTGGTGGTGATTGCACCGGCTGCACAAACCAATTTACTATTTGAATTAACGAAAGGGCGCGTTCTGAGTGAGTAAATTTAATTATGGCGGGCAGGCCGTCATTGAAGGGGTCATGATGCGGGGCCAGTACCACGCGGCCATTGCGGTGCGCAAGGAAGATCAGTCCGTTTCCGTGTTAGAGCAGGAGTTAAAACCCTGGTCCGATCGGTTTCCCATTTTGAAAAAACCTATCCTGCGCGGGGCAATTGCTCTAGTAGAAACGATGATCATGGGCATTAAAAGCCTTAACTATTCGGCCAGCGAATACGGGGGCGAAGAGGAACAGCTTACTGCCAAGGAAATTGTATTAACGATGGGCTTTGCGGTGCTGTTGACGGTAGTCTTGTTTGTCGTGCTCCCCGCTTATTTGCTCCGTTTTGTCCAGGTATATATTTCATCCAACGTACTGCTTAATCTGGTGGAAGGGCTGATCAAAATCAGTTTTTTCACGGCCTACATCGCCGCCATTGCCTGGATGGATGATATTAAGCGGGTGTTTGCCTATCACGGCGCGGAACACAAAACGATTAACTGCTATGAAAGCGGCCAGGAACTTACAGTGGACAACGTCACCGGGCACAGCCGCATTCATGCTCGCTGTGGTACAAATTTTCTGCTGGTTGTTTTGTTTACCAGCGTGTTCGTCTTTTCATTTTTCGGCAGGCCGCCTTTTTTGCAGCGGATTTTGATTCACCTGGCGATTATGCCCCTAGTGGCGGGCCTTTCTTATGAGTTAATTCGTAAAGCGGGGCAAGAAGACTGCCACCCGGTGTTTCGCTGGTTGGCCAAACCGGGCATGCTGCTGCAGAATCTGACCACCAGAGAGCCCGATCGGCAGCAGATGGAAGTGGCGATCAGGGCTTTAGATTCGGTGTTGGTTAAAGATGCAAAACACCCGGAGGCAAAAAAGGTGGTCCCTTTCCCGACCGCGAATACCATTGCCTAGGAGGCATATTGTATGTTAGAAAAGTTACAAAGTTTGGAAGACAGATATGAAGATCTAAATCGGCAGATGAGCGACCCGGAAATCTATTCTAACCAGGAGGCCTATCAGAAACTGGCCATAGCTCATGCGGAGTTGGAAGGGATAGTGCTTAAGTACCGCGCCTATCGTCGGGTCGAAGACGAGCTCGGTGAGGCCAAAGAGATGCTCGAAGATACGTTGGAGGCCGATTTTGAGGCACTGCTTAGGGAAGAGGTAGCCTCCTTAGAAAAACGCCGCGCCAAACTGGAAAAAGAACTGCAGCTGCAGCTGCTGCCTAAAGATCCTAATGATGGCAAGAACGTCATTGTAGAAATTCGGGCCGGAACGGGGGGCGAGGAGGCGGCGCTGTTTGCGGGCACACTCTTTCGCATGTATTCGCGTTATGCCGAAAACGAGCGCTGGAATGTGGAGATTCTCAGCAGCAACGCCACTGAACTGGGCGGTTTTAAAGAAGTGATCTTTATGGTGGAAGGCCGGGGTGCCTTTTCCAGATTGAAGTTTGAAAGCGGTGTGCACCGCGTGCAGAGAATCCCCACCACTGAGGCCGGGGGCCGCATCCATACTTCCACAGCCACTGTAGCTGTTTTGCCCGAGGCGGAGGAAGTGGAACTGCATATCGAACCCAATGATCTAAAGATAGACGTGTACCGTTCGTCCGGCCCGGGTGGCCAGAGCGTTAATACGACTGATTCCGCCGTACGCGTTACCCATCTGCCCACCGGTCTGGTAGTGGCCTGCCAGGATGAAAAATCCCAGCACAAAAATAGGGATAAGGCCCTTAAGATTCTGCGGGCTCGCCTTTTTGATCTACTGCAGGAAGAAGCGGAGCGCGAACAGGCGGCGGCCAGGCGCAGCCAGGTGGGGACAGGTGAGCGCAGCGAGCGCATTCGTACCTATAATTTCCCCCAAGGGCGTGTCACCGATCACCGTATCGGCCTCAGCCTATATAAGATTGATTTAATCACGGACGGCGATCTGGATGAAATTATCGATGCATTGACTGCCGCCCAGCAGGTGGAACAACTCCAGGAAATGGTTGAAATATAGCATGGTTAAACAGCACTCTATCGGACATTTAATTGATCTCAGCGCGGGGTATCTGGGCGATAAGGGCTGCTCTTCGCCTCGGCTTGATGCGGAACTTTTGCTGGGCCATGTGCTGGGCTTAGATCGCTTAGATTTATATCTTAATCTTGATAAACCGCTAAACGATGCGGAAGTAGACGAATACCGCGGCCTGATCGGCCGCAGGGGGCAGCGTATTCCCGTCGCCTACCTTACCGGTGCCCGCGAATTTTATTCGCTGCCGCTTGGGGTAACAGGCGATGTTTTAATCCCCCGGCCCGAAACTGAATTTTTGGTGGACAAAGTGTTAGAAATGCTGGAACCGGGTGTTTCAGTGGAAATTTTGGAATTGGGCACGGGCAGCGGTGCGGTGGCGGTGGCCTTGGCTTATCAAGATCCCAATATTAAAGTTACTGCGACTGATATTTCTCCGCAGGCCTTACAAGTGGCCAAAAATAACGCGGCCCGCCTGGAGGTGGAGGGTCAAATCAAGTTTCTCGAAAGCGACCTATTTGCCAATGTTGCGGCAAAATATACCGTGATCTGTTCTAATCCTCCCTACATTCCCCGCGGGGAAATGGAACACTTGCCTCCGGAAGTGAAACGCGAGCCCCATGCCGCCTTGGACGGGGGCCTTGATGGGCTTGATTTTTACCGCCGCATTTTAGACCAGGCACCTTCGTTTTTGGAGCGGCCTGGTTTTGTCGTAGTTGAAATAGGTTGGAACCAAGGTCGCGAAATTCGCGACTTAGCTGAACAGGCGGGGTTAGGATGGTTAGAAACCCAAAAAGATTATGCCGGGCAGGATAGAGTGGTGGTTTTCACGTGGGGGCAGTAACGAAGATTTTGACGGCCGCGGAATTAAATGAAGCGGTAGCTTTGCTTAATAGGGGAGAAGTAGTCGCTTTTCCCACCGAAACGGTCTACGGCCTGGGGGCTAACGCCTTACAGAGCGAGGCGGTGGCCCGGATCTTTGCAATTAAGGGCCGCCCCGGGGACAATCCGCTCATAGTACATGTGGCCGATCGCAACCGATTGGCCGGTTTGGTGCGGGATATCCCCGCGGCCGCCGGCCTGCTGATGGAAAAATTTTGGCCCGGGCCCCTTACTTTGGTTTTGCCCAAGACTGATCGCATTCACTCCATAGTCAGCGCGGGCCTGCCCACTGTGGGTGTAAGAGTCCCCGCGCATCCTTTGGCTTTGGAACTTTTGAATAAGCTCACGTTTCCCCTGGCCGCGCCCAGCGCCAATCTATCGGGACGGCCCAGCCCTACCAGGCCCGAGCATGTTTTAAGCGATCTTGCGGGCAGAATTCCCGCCATCCTCGATGGCGGCCGAACGGGGCGGGGTTTAGAGTCCACCGTGCTGGACTGCACGGTATGGCCTTTTCGGCTGCTCAGGCCGGGCGGTGTCACCCCCGAAGAGCTGAGGCAGTGGGTGCCTGTTCAAGCCGATGCCGAAACCGGGCGGGAAGGTGCCGCACCTCTCTCGCCGGGAATGAAATACGAGCATTACGCGCCTGATGCTCAAGTTTTTCTTGTGGTGGGCGCCGGGGCGGGGGCAAAAATCAATTCATTAAGCGAAGACTATCTACAAAAGGGGTGCAAGGTGGGTGTCATGACCTGGGACGAAAGGGTGAGCTTGTTTCCCCGGCTCACTGCGCTTCCCATGGGCCCCACGGGCGATGTGGCTTACCTTGCCAGTCAGTTATACCATCTTTTACGGGAGGCGGATCGCTTGAAAATTGACGTTTTGTACATTGAGGGGGTAAGTGAGGAAAATTTGGGTTTTACAATCATGAATCGTCTGCGCAAAGCCGCGGGTAATCTCGTAATTGAAACATGACGGGTTAAAGGAGGAGCAATGGCTAAGAGCGTTTTATTTGTCTGTACCGGTAACACCTGCCGCAGTGTCATGGCAGAATATCTGCTGCGGCATTATGCACAGGAACTAGATCTCAACATAGAGGCCGCGTCCGCGGGGCTGGCCGCCTTCGGCGGTGATACCGCCACCGAACAGACGGTGGCTGCCCTAGGCGAGCTGGGGATTGAGGCGGGAAGCCATCGTTCCAGGCGGATGCATGCTCAACTGCTGCAGCAGTATGATTTGATTCTGGCCATGACAGAACAGCACCGCAGAGCGCTCTTGGAATTAGTACCTGCTGCGGAGCGGCATGAATTGTCCGAGAAAGTGATTTTACTAAAGGAATACGGTGAAAGAAAGGCATCTTCGGGGCAGGACCTTGGGGGCGAAATAGAGAAGGATATTCAAGATCCCTTTGGACAGCCTTTGGACATTTACCGCCGGATCAGGGATGAAATAGCCGGTGTGGTGAAACAGATGGTGGGCCATTGGGCGTTAAAAAAGGAGAAGAAAATGAGAATTGTCATTGGTGCGGATCATGGAGGGTTTGGGGCTAAACGGGAAGTCGTTCAATTCTTGCGCGAACGGGGCAGCCCCGTGGAAGACTGGGGCACCCACTCGGAAGAATCGTGCGATTATCCGGATATTGCCCATAAGGTTGCCCGGGCGGTGGCGGCAGGCGATTTTGATCTGGGTATTTTGATCTGCGGCACCGGTATCGGGGTGTCCATGTCTGCCAATAAGGTGCCGGGGATTAGGGCGGCGCTCTGCCACGATACCTATTCGGCCCGCATGGCCAGGAAGCATAACGACAGTAACGTTCTTTGTCTAGGAGAGAGGGTTACCGGCATCGGCTTAATGCAGGATATAGTGGCCGCCTATTTGAACAGCGAATTTGAGGGTGGCAGGCACAGCCGGCGGGTAGAAAAAATTGAACAGCTAGATTAAAGTTAGGAGATGAGCTAGTGAGTACAGTACATGTAATATCCCACCCCTTGGTGCAGCATAAACTGACCATGATTCGAGATTTGGAGACCGGGCCGAAAGATTTTCGTGATTTGTTGGAAGAAATCTCTGTTTTGATGGCCTACGAAGTAACGAGAGACATGCCTTTGGAAGAAGTTGAAGTGGAGACCCCCATGGGTAAGACCCGAGGTCAGACCATTGCCGGAAAAAAAGTTGGAGTTGTTCCCATTCTTAGAGCTGGTTTGGGCATGGTCAATGGCGTGCTACGCCTGATCCCCACTGCAAAAGTCGGCCATATAGGAGTGTATCGCGATCCCGAAACTCTCAAGCCGGTGGAATATTACTGTAAGCTGCCCGTGGACGTAGAGGAGCGCCAGATTATTTTGCTAGATCCCATGTTGGCAACGGGGGGGTCAGCGGCGGCGGGAATCAGCTATCTTAAGCAGCGCGGTGTCCCTTCGATTAAGCTGATGTGCCTGGTTGCGGCTCCGGAAGGAATTGCCTTGGTGCAGCGTGAACACCCCGATGTGGAGATCTTTACCGCTGCCGTTGATGAACGGCTCAACTCGCACGGCTACATTATTCCCGGCCTGGGTGATGCGGGGGATCGTTTGTTTGGGACGAAATAGCGTTTGGGGTGAAAAGTTTGCAAAAAAGGCCTTCTTGGGATCAATATTTTATGGAAATTGCCCAACTGGTCAGCAGCCGCTCCACCTGTCTGCGCAGACAGGTGGGCGCCGTTCTGGTTAGGGACAAGCATATCATTGCCACCGGTTATAATGGTGCCCCCAGGGGGGTAACCCACTGTTTAGACGTTGGCTGCCTAAGGGAAAAAAGGGGCATCCCTTCCGGAGAACGACATGAGATATGCCGGGGTACGCACGCAGAACAAAATGCCATCATCCAAGCGGCGCTGCATGGGGTGAGTACGTTGGGCTCTACTTTATACTGCACTCATCAACCCTGTATTTTGTGTGCCAAAATGTTGATCAACGCCGGTGTGGAAGCGGTTGTTTTTCGGGGTGATTATCCCGATCGGTTAGCAGTAGAATTAATGGAAGAAGCGGGTTTAAGGCTCAAGCAGTGGGAATGTGGGGAGGACTAGCCGTGATTAATCTAACCCAATTTATCATAGCTTTCGCGGTTTCTGTTTCAGTAACGGCTGCTTTAACACCGCTGGCGCGCCGATTTGCCCTAAAAATCGGGTTAGTTGACGCACCCAATTCGAGGCGGATTAACACGACACCCATGCCCACGGGAGGAGGCCTGGCGATTTTCGCCGGTTTTTTTGCCGCTTCTTTGGTGGGTGATATTCCCCATTTTGGGGTGACCGCTCTCTGTGCGTTTTTAATCCTTATCGTGGGACTGATTGACGATCGCTGGGAACTGTCTGCCGGGGCTAAATTCGCCGGGCAGTTTATAGCCGTTTTGATTTATGTCCTTTGGGGGCCCCGCATAGAGTTCATGAGCAACCCTTTCGGCGGCATGCTTTATTTAGGCAGGCTTTCCGTTCCCTTGACAATGCTCTGGGTTTTGACGCTGGTGAATATTATGAATTTTGTTGATGGGCTGGACGGCCTGACCGCGGGAATCACCTTAATATCCGCTTTGGCGCTGACCACCTTAGCCTGGACGCTACAGCGTTATGACGCCGCGGTGCTGGCGGTGATTGTGGTGGGGGCGAGCCTGGGTTTTCTTCCTTATAATTTTAATCCCGCCAAAGTCTATCTAGGTGACGGCGGGGCCCTCCTGCTTGGCTTTTTGCTGGCCGCCATCTCTACCGAGGGGGCCTTAAAAGGTGCGGCCACCATTGGCCTATCAGTGCCTATTTTAATTTTGGCCGTTCCGGTAACCGATCTGCTCTGCGCGGTTGTACGCCGCACTCAGCGGGGTGTGCCTTTTTATGAGGCTGATCGCTCTCATTTTCATCACCGGATGTTGGATTTGGGTTTCACCCAGAGGCAGGTGGTCTACGTCGCCTACTTTATTACGGGCCTTTCCGCCGCCTTGGCCCTGATTGCCACTCACTTAACCACGCCCACCTGGTTGGTGGTACTGGCCTTGGGCCTCGTTTTCTGGTATGGTTCCATTAGGGTGGGCATGATCGAACCCATAATGGGCCAGCATAGAGGAGGCGGGAAAGATATTTAAATTAGCTTTGGTCTTCGGCACCAGGCCGGAGGCGATCAAAATGGCACCGGTGGTGTTGGAATGCCGGAAGGTGCCTGCCTGGGATACTAAAGTGATTGTCACGGGCCAGCACCGGGAAATGCTGGATCAAGTTCTCGATATTTTCCAAATAAAAGCCGATTACGATCTGGATATTATGAGCCACGGCCAGACGTTGAGTGATATTACGGAACGGGTTTTACAGGGCATGGACAGTGTATTTAAAGAGTGGAGGCCTGATTTGGTTCTAGTTCACGGTGATACAACTACTGCCTTCGCCGCTGCCCTGGCCAGCTTTTATTGGCAGATTCCCGTTGGCCATGTGGAAGCGGGTTTGCGCACCGCCAGTGTGGCCAATCCCTTTCCGGAAGAAGCTAACAGAAGGCTTGTTGATGTTTTGACAACCTGGTATTTTGCCCCCACGGCCCAATCAGCTGATAATTTACTGCGCGAGGGCGTTGACGGCAAACGCATTTTTGTCACGGGCAACACAGTGATCGATGCCCTATTATCGGTGGTAGATGAGAAATACCAATTTCAAAACCCCATTTTACAGGCCCTGGATTTCGAGCAGAAAGTCCTGGTTGTTACCGCCCACCGCAGGGAGAATTGGGGCGAACCTTTGGAAAACATTTGTCAGGCGCTTCTGCAAGTCAGTGCCGAGCATCAATGCCAAATCGTAGTTGCTATGCACCGCAATCCCCGCCTGCGGGAAACAATAATCGGATTTTTGGGCAATGATCCTCAAATCAGGCTGATTGATGCGCCCGATTATCGGGAGTTTGCCAACTTGCTTGCTCGCTGCACGCTTCTGGTCACAGACTCGGGAGGGCTGCAGGAGGAGGCACCCGCCCTACATAAACCGGTTTTAGTGCTGCGTGCCGTAACGGAACGGCCGGAGGCGGTGCGCGCCGGCACAGTCAAGCTGGTAGGCTGCAGCAAAGAAGATATCGTCTCCGAGGTGGGTCGCCTTTTAGACGAACCGGAAGTTTACGCGCGCATGGCCCGGGCAGTCAATCCCTATGGCGATGGGACAGCGGCGCAAAAAATACGGAGAATATTGGAAGAAAAATATGGAACAACGGGGGAATGATCATGGCAATGAGACCTGATGAAATCGTAGCCATTCTGCGGCGTCAGATTGAGCAGTTCGAATCGGAGCTGGAAGTGGACGATCTCGGTTCTGTCCTCATGGTGGGGGACGGGATCGCGCGCGTCTATGGGCTGGAAAAAGCGCTGGCGGGCGAGCTGTTAGAATTTCCCGGCGGCGTTTTCGGCATGGTGCTCAATCTAGAACAGGATAACATCGGGGTTGTAATATTAGGTGCCTACGAACACATCAAAGAAGGTGACCCGGTGAAGCGCACCGGCACCGTTGTCCGGGTGCCTGTGGGGGAAGCCCTGATTGGGCGCGTTGTCAACCCCTTGGGCCAGCCCATCGACGGTAAAGGCCCCATTACTACCGAGCGCAGCAGGCCTATTGAGGCCCAAGCGCCGGGGGTAGTTGATCGAGTGGGCGTGCACGAACCTCTGCAGACCGGTTTAAAATCCATCGACTCCCTAGTTCCCATCGGGCGGGGACAGAGAGAGCTGATTATCGGCGATCGGCAGACAGGTAAAACAGCCATTGCGGTTGATACTATTTTAAATCAGAAGCACGAAGATGTAATCTGCATTTATGTTGCCATTGGGCAAAAAGCCTCCACCGTTGCGGGTGTGGTGGACACCTTAGAGCGGCACGGAGCGATGAATTACACCATCGTTATCTCGGCCACCGCGAGCGAACCTTCGCCTCTGCTGTTTATAGCCCCTTATGCGGGTGTAGCCATGGCGGAAGAATTTATGTATGCGGGCCGTGATGTGCTGATCATCTATGATGATCTAAGCAAGCATGCTACCGCCTATCGGGAGATGTCACTGCTGCTGCGCCGTCCGCCGGGCAGGGAGGCGTTTCCGGGGGACGTCTTTTTTATTCATTCCCGCCTTTTGGAGCGAGCGGCAAAACTTAACGATGAATTAGGCGGCGGTTCCATTACCGCACTGCCTATTATCGAGACCCAGGCCGGTGACATTTCTGCCTATATCCCCACTAACGTCATTTCCATTACGGATGGGCAGATCTTTTTAGAATCTGATCTTTTTCATGCCGGTATCCGCCCCGCAATTAGTGTGGGCCGTTCAGTCTCTCGCGTGGGAGGCGCGGCGCAGGTGCGCATGATGCGCCAGGTAGCCGGTACTTTGCGCCTTGACCTTTCCCAATATCGGGAACTTGCCGCCTTTGCCCAGTTCGGCGCAGATCTTGATCGCACAACGCAGGCCAGGTTGGCCAGGGGCGAGCGCATCTATGAGGTCCTCAAGCAGGAACAGCACCAGCCCATGCCCGTGGTGGAACAGGCCGTTTCGCTTTATGTTGCTGTCAACGGGTTTTTAGACAGCGTTGCAGTGGAGAATGTGGTGCGTTTCGAAAGAGAATTTTTAGATACACTGCGCAAAGAATATGGGGGGCTGCTCAGCCGCTTGGCGGAAGACAAGAAACTGTCTGCGGAAACAGAAGCGGAGTTGAAGCAGGCGATTGAGGAATTCAAAAAGAATTTTGTCGGTTAGGAGGATAAGGGTTGGCACAGTCAAGCCGGGAAATTAAACGAAGGATTGCCAGTATTTCCAGCACCCAGCAGATTACCAGCGCCATGGAAATGATCGCCGCGGCGAAATTGCGCCGGGCGCAGGAACAGGTGCTGAATGCCAGGCCCTATTTTGAACGGATGTGGGACAGCCTGGGCCTAATCCTCCATACTTTGCAGGCGGAGGGTGTAGAATTGTCCGGGGCGGGGCTCGAGACGGAAGGCGGCGCGGACGGGCATTGTTTGTTGGTTTTTACGTCCGATCGGGGCCTGGCGGGGGGATACAACGCGGCTGTAATCCGCAGGGCCGAGGCTTTTTTGCAGGAGAACCCCGCGACCCAAATGGTCATTGTGGGCCGCAAGGCTCGAGATCATTTCAGGCGCCGCCGGCAAACCTTTTTAGCGGAATTCGCTAATCTGGGCGATGACCCCACCTGGCGTCGGGGTGAAGAAATCGCCCGGATGATCTTGGATTTTTATGAACATGGTCTTTTTAATCGGGTCACTATTTTATACACTAAGTTTATCAATACTGTAACTCACCGGGTTACTTTACGTACCGTCCTGCCCGTACCCACCGAGCAGGGGTATAAACAAGAGGTGGGGGATGGCCTCAATTCGCTCTATCTTTTCGAGCCTTCCCCGCAGGCGGCGCTGCAATCCTTGATTCCCCTTTATGTTCGAGCGGCGATTTATGAATCGCTTGTGGAAGCCAAAGCAAGCGAATTAGGGGCCAGGATGGCTGCTATGCGCAATGCCACAGATAACGCGGGGGAGCTGATCCGGGAGCTGAATATAACTTATAACCGGGCGCGCCAGGCCCAAATTACCCGAGAAATAGCGGAAATAGTGGGCGGAGCGGACGCATTGGAATCGTAAATAGGGGGTTAGTCCATGAGTGCTAATGTAGGAAAAATAGTTCAAGTTATCGGGCCGGTAGTTGATGTGGAGTTTCCGCCGGAGCAGCTGCCCGCTCTACTGACAGCGATTAAAATTAAGGGTGAAACGGAAGGCGGCAAAATTGATCTTACTCTGGAAGCGGCTCAACATCTGGGCAACAATGTGGTGCGCTGTATCGCCATGGCTTCAACGGATGGGCTGCAAAGAGGCTTAGAAGCGGTTGATCTGGGCGGCCCCATCTCCGTTCCCGTGGGCCCGGAGACATTGGGCAGGCTTTTTAATGTTTTGGGCGAACCGATTGACGGCAAGGGGGCGATCAACACCAAAGAACGCAGGCCCATTCACAGGCCGGCACCCAAGGTCGATGAAGTGGAACCTTCCACCACCATGTTGGAGACGGGAATCAAAGTGGTGGATCTGCTCGCACCCTACGCCCGCGGCGGAAAGATCGGCTTGTTTGGCGGTGCGGGTGTGGGCAAAACAATCTTAATCATGGAACTAATTCGCAATATTGCCCAAGAGCATGGGGGGTTTTCCGTATTCGCCGGTGTGGGCGAACGGACCCGGGAAGGCAATGAACTTTATTTCGAAATGCAGGATTCAGGGGTTATTGACAAAACGGCCATGGTCTTTGGGCAGATGAATGAACCACCGGGTGCGCGCCTGCGGGTCGGGCTGACCGGGTTGACCATTGCGGAGTATTTCAGAGATGATGAACGGCAGGATGTTCTTTTATTTATAGATAATATTTTCCGTTTCACTCAGGCCGGCTCAGAGGTTTCGGCGCTCTTGGGGCGCATGCCCTCGGCTGCCGGGTATCAGCCTACGCTGGCGACCGAAATGGGCCAGCTGCAGGAGCGGATTACCACAACAAAGCAGGGGTCGATAACTTCTATCCAGGCGATTTACGTGCCTGCCGATGACTACACCGATCCTGCCCCTGCCACCACCTTTGCCCACCTGGACGCAACCACAAACCTGGAGCGGCGCATTTCAGAAAAGGGTATCTACCCCGCGGTCGATCCCCTTGCTTCCACATCGCGCATCTTGGCACCTGATATTGTCGGCCAAGAACACTATAGTGTGGCCCGCAGCGTACAGCAGGTGCTGCAGCGTTTTACCGAATTACAGGACATCATCGCCATCCTAGGTATGGATGAACTGTCAGATGAAGACCAGGTGGTTGTAGCCAGGGCGCGGCGCTTGGAACGCTTTATGTCGCAGCCCATGTTCGTGGCGGAGACGTTTACCGGCCTGGAAGGCAAATACGTACCCATTAAAGAGACGATTCGCGGCTTTAAAGAAATCCTCGATGGTAAACACGATCATCTACCCGAGAACGCCTTTTTCATGGTGGGCACCATCGACGAGGCGGTGGCCAAGGGTGAATCACTCATGGCGGAGGGGAATGCGTAATGCCCATCTTTCGGCTGCAGGTGCTCACACCGGAGCGCACCGTTATCTCAACTGAGGTCGAATATGTTGAACTGCCGGGTACGGAGGGCACATTCGGCATTTTGCGCGGGCATGCGCCGCTGATGGCCCCCGTGGGAATCGGAGTTTTAGAGTTCGGGCCACTACAGGGGGCGCGGCGTAAGATGGCTCTTGGCGGTGGCTTTATAGATGTGCGGGATGATCAACTCACCGTACTGGCTAAAACGGCCGAATTGGCCGGGGAAATAGATGCTCTACGCGCCCGCGAGGCAAAGGAAAGGGCGGAACGGAGGTTGGCCGAACGCCGGGACGAGTTGGATTTTAACCGGGCCCGCCTGGCACTGCAAAAGGCACTTTTGCGCTTAAAGATCGCGGAAACGGAATAAAACATAATATTGAAGGGGCACGGGCCTTATGGCTTGTGCTCTTTTTTGTTTGCCGTTTTGAATACGGCCCAATATTTGGGTGCATACTAGAGTCAAGGCGGTGATAAATATGAATTATTGGCAGACGACAAAAACTAAATTAAGTCAGTTGTGGTACAAAAGGGAGAGCCGCAGAGTATTAGTGGGAATTATTATAGGGATTGCACTTTTGGCGGGAATCGGCGTAGGCATCTACCGCGCTCTGCCAGCCACTGAACAGGCAGTGACCATTAACCCTGTCAGCCGGGAAGAGGTGAACGAGCTGGTCCAGGTTCAGGTGGAGGCGGTCATAGCTGATCTATACCCCTGGGTGCTGGAGGGGCCCTCCGCTATGGCTGTGGTGGAGCCCCCGGTGCATGTGCCCGCCCCCACAGAGTTTAGGCCGGAACCGGAACCGCTGCCCGCCCTGTCCTTTGAACATATTATCTGGCCTGTCCAGGGCGAGATAAAAACACCCTTTGGTTGGTATCGGCACCCGGCCTATGGTGACTGGCGTTTCAACGCGGGGCTGGAGTTTGAAGTATCCGGTGAAACAGTGCGCACCGTTTTACCCGGTGAAGTGCTTTCCGTTACCTCCAACGGGTTGGAAACGGAACTGGTAATCGATCATGGCAGTGGTTGGTCCAGCACCTACCGCTCCATCAAGGCCATCTCAGTGGGCCCCGGTGAGCGGGTTCGGCAAAACCAAGATATCGCTCTGCCGGAAAATTCCGGCATCGTCTTTTTCGGCCTTGCCTACCAGGATGAGCCGGTTAATCCCCAAGCCTTTCTCCATTGATGCTAAGCATATTCAACACCCGTTGGCATATAAATGTATAAAAAGTGCTAGGGGGAAGCGCAGATGAGAGACTATATCCGCAAGCGGGTGGTGGATGTTAGTTTATATAT
>CAZVDE010000032.1:0-17446 GCA_964626065.1 uncultured Clostridiaceae bacterium
TATCTATTTCTCTAATGCGGGTCCCTTTTTCCTGCCGTATTTCATTTTTTTCGAAGAAAAACGGTCCAATTCTGCACAAGGAATTGGACCGCGTCTCGCCAACTAAGATCCTAAACCGATCAGGGAGGACAAAGATGAAAATACATTTGGAATGCATTCCCTGCAATTTGCGGCAAATCCTGGAAGCTTCCGCGCTTGCCGGCGCGGATGCCTCCACTCAAGAAGACATTTTCGTAGAAGCGCTGCAGATAGTGCAGAATTATCGCTCCTACGCCACTTCACCCGAGCTGGGCCGAGCTCTGCATGGGGTTGTCAAAAAGCGGACCGGTAATGCTGATCCGTACAACCGAATTAAAGCAGAAGCGATCGCCATTGCTAACCGCCTCTACCCCGCGCTGCACCACCGGAGCGAAACTGAAGGGGACAGGCTGCGGGCCGCACTGGAATTGTCCGCCGCGGGCAACCTGATAGATGCGGCGGTCTACGGAGCCCTGTCCGCAAAAGATTGGGAGAGGATGCTTTTGCAGGAACTTAAGCGGGGCCTGCGCCTAGATGATCTGGAACATTTACGCGCCGAATTGGAGCGCGCATCCACCGTCTTGGTTGTGGGCGATAACGCGGGCGAGACAGTTTTCGATCGTTTTTTGCTGACGGAAATAAATAACCTAAACCCCACTGTTAAGCAGCTTTTTTACGGTGTTAGAAGCGCCCCGATTATTAATGATGCTACCGCGGACGATGCGGCTGCCTCCGGCATCGGGGAGGTTGCCGCGATTGTGGATACGGGCAGCACTGCCCCCGGCCTACTTTTGGCTGAAATGACGCCCGAATTTGAGCATCTCTTTTACTCAGCCGATGTGGTTATCTGCAAGGGGCAGGGCAATTATGAAACGTTGAGCTGTTCAACAAAGAGGCCCGTTTATTTTCTGCTCAAGGCCAAATGCGGGGTAATAGCTGATGATCTGGGCGTTGAAGCGGGCCAATATGTGCTGAGGCGCAGCCGGGCCAATCCGGGCCGCCTATAAGCCCCGGAAAAAGCCCTGTTTGAGCAGGGTGTCCACCACCGGGAAATCAACTTTTGGCGCGCCGCCCATATCTATCGTGGGCTTTAGTTCACCGTGAAAATCGCTTCCCATCGTAATCAACAAATCAAGGTCCAACCCCATCTGTAAAAATACATCGACAGCCCGAGCATCGTGATAGGTAGAAACGGCCTCAATCCCCTCTAGGCCCATCTCCTTAAACGTTTTGACCACCTCAAGCGACCGGTCAGCGGCCGAATCAAGCTGCAGGCCCGGATGGGCCAAAACGGGAACACCACCTAATTTGAGAATCAGGGCGATCACATCCTCCACCGGAGGCAGGCTGTCGTTGTAATCGGCAGGTGTCAAAGGTTTAAGGACGTCATTCATAAAGTCAAAATACTGCTCTTCATAATCGGGTTTTCCCTTGTAGATTGCTTTAGCAATCGTTACATAGCCCGCAACGGCCAGTTCGTTTTTATATTTGAGCACATCGTCATAGCTAAGAGAGTAGCCGCGCTCGGCCAATACCGCCACCACATCCTTAATCAGCTGTGTTTGCGCTGTATTGGCTATAGCCATAAACTCCGCTAGTTCTTTATTCTGCCAATCCAAATAATAGGCCAGAATATGATACCACTCCCCCTGATAGCGGCCTGTGATCTCTACCCCGGGTACCGGTTCCAAACCCGCCGCTTTACCTGCCTGCAGAAATTCACCCACACCCGCCACACTATCATGGTCCGTCAAAGAAATGATTTTAAGCCCCTGTTTTTGCGCAATCCCCACCAATTCTGTCGGGCTGAAATCCGCATCACTACTGTAATAAGAATGAAAGTGTAAATCGATTAGCATTTTTTCTCTCCTTTATTATCCTAAATTTGGCCCAAGCCGTATTGCACAACTAACGATACCACAACCACAATGGCCGATACAATAAAACCGAGCAGCATGGGAGCCCAACCGGCCGCGGTCAGCTTTTTAAGATCAGTATTCAACCCTATCGCGCCCAGAGCCATGGTCATCAAAAAACGACTGAGCGCCTTTAAGCCCCGCCCCACCAGTTGGGGAATAAGGTTTAGGCTGTTTAACAAAGCGATGCCCACAAACCAAAGGATAAACCAGGGGCTCACTTTACGCAAATGCGCCCAGCGGTTTAACGCCTCTTCGCCATCTTGCCGGCCCCGCCTGGCCACCTCAAAAATGGAGAAAATCAATACGATGGGAATAATGGAAAGGGTCCGCGTCAATTTAACAATGGTGGCAAAAGCACCGGCCGCATCACTAAAGGCATAGCCGGCCGCCACAACCGACGATGTATCATTTACGGCAGTTCCCGTCCAAAGCCCGTAGGCTAAATCCGACAACCCCAGCCGGCGTCCGGCGATCGGGAATAGAATAATCATGGCCACATCAAAAATAAAAGTGGCCGCAATTGAGTAAGTTACATCGCTATCTTCCGCGCCAATCACAGGCGAGAGGGCCATAATGGCGGAACCGCCGCAAATCCCCGTTCCGGCCGAAATGAGTGTGCCCATTTTCCAATTTATCTTTAGTAGATAAGTAAACAGATAACCAAAACCGAAAGCGGCACTGAGCGTGAAGGCCATTACAATAAGCGAGTAGCGCCCCACTGAAAATATTTCACCAACACTCAAACTGGCCCCGAGAAATATAATCGCCAAACGCAGAATAATCTTGGAAGTAAACTCAAGCCCCGCTCGCAGTGGGGCCTTCCCCCCGCCCGCCAGTGCGTTAATGGCCAGCCCCACGCCTAGGGCGAGAACGCTGGCCCCCACCACAGGTATGAAGTGGCCCATCAATACGGAAAGCAGTGCCACTAAAACCGAGGCAGCTACCCCCGGCACAATCCCAACTAGCAGTTTTCTCAACCTCCCCGTTTTCGCTGAAGAATCAATGATTTCAGGTGCTGCAGCGGCACCCTGATCTAAGTCTAGCATAACTATTTGGCCTGTACAGTACGGCGCTAAATTTAAACAGCCCCCAATCCCCTCTACAACAGGGTTAGAGGCTGTTTTAATTTTGTTCGTACCGCTCCATCCGCAAAACAACCATCCGCTAGGCGTAAGACCGGCGCTGCCGCCCGCTTCTTATCAGCCCAATCCGATCAGGGAAGCATAAGGCCCCAGAATTAACCGCCCCGGCCCCTGTTCAAATCGCCCCGAGCCCGTTAAAGCCTGCCAGTGCAGGCCTTGGAGCCACCCCGGCGCAATCTTTCCCTTTAGATCGATCAATCTCTCGGCGGAAGAATTGTTGAGCGCCAGAACCGCTTTTTTGCCTGAGCGGTGATCGCTGCGCATATAAGCTAGCGTGTTCTGAGCAGCGTCCGCATGCAGCACGGCCGCTCGGCCGCGGCTGAGCGCGGGTTCTTGTGTGCGCAGGCGAATTAATTTCTTATAAAGGCGATGCAGATCCTGATCCCAACGCTCCCGCTCCCACAGCATGGGCCGCCGGCAGTCCGGATCGTTTTCTCCCTCCATGCCGATCTCATCGCCATAATAAATGAGGGGTGTACCCAGCCAAGTCAGGTTGAATACAGCGGCTAGGGCGGCCCTGTCCGCGCGGCCCGCACAGGCGGTCAAAAACCGCTCCGTATCATGGCTGCCCAGTAAATTCCAGCAAGCCCGCAGCATCGGTTCGGCATAAATATACAAATTGC
This sequence comes from uncultured Clostridiaceae bacterium, assembly GCA_964626065.1. Classification (GTDB taxonomy): domain Bacteria; phylum Bacillota; class Limnochordia; order Darwinibacteriales; family Darwinibacteriaceae; genus UBA3910. Next base: position 3,703 of record CAZVDE010000032.1, read on the forward strand.
GCTGAATCGCCTCTGCGAAACGCTGCGCATCCCAATTACCCCTAGCAAAAAATTCCAAGCATGCTTCCCGCAGGGGGTAATTGGTAATACCGTCAAATTGGTCGCCCATCAGCCAAGGCAGCCCCTCATGCCAAATTTCGCCCACGATATAGGCCTCGGGATTGACAGCTTTAACGGTTGAGCGAAACTCGCGCCAAAAGGAATGATCCACCTCGTTGGCAACATCAATCCGCCAGCCGTCAATATGGCAGGCCTCAATCCAATAGCGCGCCACATCCAAGAGGTAGCGCCGCACATCCGGATTCTCTGTCCGCAGCTTGGGCATTGAAGCAATGCCGGTGGAAAATGTTTCATAGTTGGGAATGGGTTCTGTCTGGACCGGAAAACTGTCAATATGGAACCACGAGGCGTAGCGTGATTCTTTGCCTCGGCGGAGCACGTCCCGAAAGGCAAAGAATTCTTGGCCGCAGTGATTGAAAACCGCATCTAAAATGACTTTAATGCCCGCGGCATGGCATTCTTGCACCAGGCGCCGCAGCGTGTCCCCATCTCCGAAAGAAGGATCTATACGATAATAATCGGTCGTATTGTATTTATGGTTAGAGGGAGATTCAAATATGGGTGTAAGATAAAGTACGGTAATGCCCAAATCCCGCAGATAGGGCAGCCGCGCCAAAATGCCCTCCAAATCGCCGCCGTACAGCGCCGATTCGGTGGGGCTTTCATCGCTCCACGGCCGCACCCGGGGCGGATCCAAAGCTGGGTTGCCCTTAGCGAAGCGATCGGGAAACACCTGGTATACTACCCCCTCTGTCAACCAGCGGGGCGCTTGGAAAAAGTCGGCCTTATTAATGTACGGGTATTGGAAAAAAGACTGCCGCGGCCGTTCCGTGCTTAACCCCCCCTCATGCAGCCACAGCGAACGGATGCCGTCATTCACCAGGAACGCGTAGCGAAAACGAGGGGGGACAAGGCGCAGTTCCGCCTCGAAATAATCGTAATCTTGATCAGAAGCTGTTTTCAACAAGGGGGCAGACAAAAGCCCGGTGGGCGGGCTGTAACGGTCACCGTAGACAGCCTTTCCGCTCGCAACTCGCCCCCGTTCGGCGCGCAGCACAACCCGCAGTCTGTTTTCATCCAGCGGATACGCCCAGGGTAGGGCGGCTGTATGAAAAACGGAACTACCTTTCAGCACTAGATCACCCTTTTCTGCATCTTTTTCTATTTATGGCATTAGGTCATCGGCGTAAACGGCGCCCACCTCTGCCAGCACCCCGGCTGCCGGATCGTATGCGGAGAGCATCTCTTCTTGCCGGCCCGGTAAGGCCAACAGATCGATGACGTTGGGATCGAAGATACCATCATGGCCGCCGCCAAAACGCCATTCTTGCGCGTGTTTGAGCACTTCTCTCACCCGTAGTGAATCGGAGGCGGGAAAGCCCTCTTGGCCCATGATCAAAACGATATAACCCCAGTCATCCTGCGGTGTTCCCAGCGCGCTCTTAGGCACCTGAATCGTCACCCGGCTGTGCAGGGGATCGGTAGCAACGCGCACCTTAGCCGCCGTTTCACTGCCATCTGCGGTGAATAATTTTTGCTGCCAACCTTCCGCCCAGATCGCGTATTCCCAGGCAGACTCGGGCGCAATTTTCACGCGGCGGCCCGCCAGCGCCTCGGTGCTGCCCGAGCCGGGTATCCGATCAGTATCGATATAAATGTCGATCGTCTGCACCGATAACCCATTGGGCGAATTCCAGACATTGTCCACCGGCCCGGCAAACCGGACATGAAAGATCACATCTTGCTCGGTCTCGTAGACTTCAAATTCAGTCAAATCAAACACGCCCGGGGGGAAAACTTCGCTGGTTGGATAGGTATAGGTACCGGGTCCATAATCATCACCGACGGGATCTTCGGCGCGAAAGACAAGCGTCCCCTCGGTAGGCCGGGGTACATAAAGGACGGCCGGTTCCCGAATGGGCAGCCGTTCCTGCACTATTCCATCTTGGGCCACTAAAACGGTAAGCCGCACCGCAGCGCCCGGTTCAAAGCCCAAGTCCTCGAAGGGTATGGCAACTTCACACACTCCCCCCACACCCACGGGCACCGTTAACATGGCGGCCCATCCTTCCGCCCCCGCGGCTTTAGAGATCGACGCTTGGGCGCGCACACCCTTAGGCGCAGCGGCCAAATCGAGATGGATTTCATAACCGAGGGGATAGCCCAAAAACCGATCCGTTTCGGCAGCAGTGGGGCGAATCAATTCATTGACGGGCCCCCCATCGGCCCTGTCCAGATAGGCAAACAGCTCCACTTCTTCGCCGATGAGCTCCCGCGCCTGCGCCTGAAAATCGAGGCGCAGTGTCAGGTGCTGATAATCTACTGCCGCATAGAGGGACTTCAAAAGCTGCCCATCCGGGTTATGATAGACAGCCGCCTGATCCCACTCACCAAAATCGGCCCAACCATCCGAAAGCGGGGCGCTCAAACCGCTTAAAGCCCGCTCGGGCCGGGCAGCTGTGGGGGCCAACAGAGTAAACGACAGGCGCCAAGGGGGCGTAAGGCCCAAACTCTCGTATACCCCTCGCAGATGCGTTCTAAACAAAGCGTCGAAGGCCTCGTCATTACCCGAATCTTGATCATCGCCGTACCACCAGAACCAATCGCTGCCCTGCGCGGCCAGCATAGACTGCCAAGCATCCTCCAAAGCCGCCCGGTAGGCGGGATCGGCACCATGCGCCTCCTCAAATTCCGCAAGTACTCGGCGCGCCGACGCCAGCTGTTCCCAGGCTATGTTTTCCTCCTCTTCCCCGATCCAGGTTTCCAGATCATTGGAGATCCAGGAGCCGGTCCACAGATCGGACAAAACCCCTGTGGGCGGATGCTCCGCCAAGTACTGCGATACCGTTACGGTGCGCAGCAGGGGATCGCGCGCCAGCCCTCCGTAGAGAGCGGCAAAAAATTCTTTGCCATCGTTAGGATAATGCTCCCAAGCGTTTTCTCCATCCAAGGCGATGACAACTACTTTCTCACCTGCCTGCTCGCCCAAGGCGCGGCGCACATTGTGCAGATAAGTAAGCAGATCGTCCGCGGCAGCCTGCCCGCTCAGGCCCGAATATTCGAAACCAACCCGGTCCGAGAGGATTAGATCACGAAATAGAATGGCAACCCGCTGACCTTCCCATTCCGCCCAATACGGTTGATAAAGGAGCTCGGGGCGCCCCACCCTGCCATCAATCCCCCGCAGCTGCAGGCCTAGGGATTTTTCCAAAATACCTTCGCTGGAAATCATCCAGTCAAAACCGGCCTCGGCCACATAGGGCACAATGTATTTTGATACCGCCTGTTCGGAAGGCCAGAGCCCCTTAGGCAGCCTGCCGAAGTTGGCTTGGTAATTGTCCACCGCTCGCTGCAGGTGGCGGGAAATATCTTCAGGCCAGGCAAAGGGGATTTGCGGCAGATCCAAGCCGGGTGAAGCAATCTGGGCAACTTGGGTGCTGTACAATAACGGCAAAATGGGATGGGCATAGGGTGTGGTAATAATCTCTATTTGCCCATCCTCTTGCAGTTCGCGGTGAATATCCACAACCTGCCGGATAATCTGCACCTGCTTAGCATGGATCAGTTCCTTATCCGCTTCGCTAAAATTGCGGCCCCGCTGCACGAGCGCGGCTAACTCAGGATCGTTTGTGTAAAAATCAGGATCAAACCAAGCCAGATTAAACCAGACCTGCAGATCCACATAATCCTGCACCGTATAACGCTCCATAGCGGCCGCGATTGCCGCCTCATGTACCTCTGAACCCCGTTTATCAAGCAGTTCTTGGTAGCGCGGGAAACGGGCAATCACATGATCCCAGTTGGCATCGAAAAAACGCTGCAGCAAAAACCTTTTATCCCCTTCCTGCAGTTCGTCGCCGGGGATATGGGCAAGCAGTTGATATTTGTCGATTAATTCGCCCTCCGCGTACAGCGCCAACTGCTCCAAGAGAATGGGTACTAGATTGAACGTGGCCCGCAGTTGGGGGTAATCTCTGAATATGGCCGCCATATCATAATAATCCTTGGCCGCATGCATGCGCACCCAGGGCAGCTGGCTTTGGCCCGTGGTAGGATCAAAATAGAGGGGTTGATGCTGATGCCAGACTAAAGCCACATTCAGCACCGGCTCCTCTGTTTGCACTTCGGCAGCGGCCGCCGCCCCAACGGGCAGTAAAATAAGCAGTAGGACTAATACCCTGCCCATCCAGACTTTAAAACGCATATTCATCCGCCTCTCCCTCCTAATAAAATCAGCCTTTCACTCCACCTTGAGTCAAACCGGAAATCAACTGCCTCTGCAGCGTCAAAAAGATCAACACAATGGGTGCGGAGGCAATAATCGCCGCCGCGGAAAAAACACCCCAGCGTTTAGCATATTGATCACCGAGAAAAAGATTCATGCCCACCGCTAACGTGAGCTTATCTGTGCTCTGCAGCATCACTTGGGCCAGCATAAATTCTGAATAGGTGCCGATAAAGGCCAAAATGAAAACGACAACCAGAATCGGGCGCACTAAGGGCAGGATAATCCGCCAGAAAGCGGCAAAGGGCGTTGCCCCATCGAGCATGGCCGATTCCTCCAAAGAACGGGGGATGGTATCGAAATAGCCCTTCATCAGCCAGGTATTGATTCCGATTGCCCCGCCCAAATAAACCATGATCAAACCGGCGTGCGTGTTCAGCCCTAAGGCGGGTGCAACGCGGCCTACCGACAACAGCAGCAGGTATAAAGAGACAACCGCTAACATTTGGGGGAAAATTTGCACTAAAATTAGGGCAAACAGCCCGGTCCTTCTGCCCTTGAAACGAAAACGCGAGAAGGCATAGGCGGCCAAAGCGCACAACCAAACGGATAAAAGGGCGCTGATGCCCGAAACCTTAATACTGTTCCACATCCAAATCAAAAACGGGTAGCGCGGCTCAGCCATAAGTGATCGATAGTTTTCCAGTGTGGCCACTGTAGGTACCAGGCTTTGCTTGACCAAGGAATTGGTGCCGTCAAAAGACGCGGAGATAACCCAGGCTACGGGAAAAAAGACAAAACTAAGCGCCAGCAAAATGATGAGATGGCGCCACATATGCCCCAGCGCCGTCAACCTGTTATACATTCTGCCCCACCTCCTCCAAAGCTCTAGTAAAGCGGAAATTAAACCAGGTTATCGTGCCGATGATTATGAAAATCAAAACAGACACCGCGGCCGCCAAGCCGTAGTCTGCACCCCTGCCCCCTTCAAACGCTAAGCGGTAGGTATAGGAAATAAGTATATCCGTGGCCCCCGCGGGAGTGGCCGCCCCGGCAATGGGCGGGCGCCCCCCCGTAAATAAGTGGATCAAAGTAAAGTTATTGAAGTTAAAGGCGAAAGAGGAAACCAAAAGCGGTGACACGGTGGTCATCAGAAGGGGCATAGTAATGTAGCGCAAGCGCTGCCCCTTGGTGGCTCCGTCACAGTAGGCCGCTTCATATAACTCGGGGGAAATGCTCTGCAAAGCCCCCAGCGTGACAATCATCATATACGGGAAACCAAGCCATAAATTGACGGTGAGCAAAGCTATTTTGGCCCAAAAGGGATCCTGCAGCCAGGGCACGGCGGTGCCCAGCACAGCCTGCAGCACCCGATTAACCTGGCCAAATTCAGTGTTGAACAGCCCCCGCCAGACCAGGGCACTGACGAACCCCGGAATGGCATAGGGAATAATGAGCAGCGAACGATACAAGCCGGTCAATTTAAGATCGGGGTGATTTAAAATCAAAGCCAGCAATAAGCCCAAGGTGAACGTTAAAGCAACGCTGAAAAATGCCCAGGTGAAAGTCCAGGCGAACACCTGGGCAAAGGGGCCTGCTATTGCCTTATTAGTCAACAGCCGCAGGTAATTGGCAAACCCCACATGAATGCGGTACCCGGGCAGCAGCCTTTCTCCGTTGGCGTCAGTAAAATAACCGTTGAGGGGTGTGTAGCCTGTCCCGGTGCGGTTATCGATTACCCGGTCTTGCGCGTCCAGGTAAGTGTAGCGGGGTTTAAGCTCTTGAAAATGGGCCGCATCCGCCAGCTGCAGCTCCACACCATCCCAATTAAGACGCAGCTGCTGCAAAAGGGCGATGCGCTTGAGCACCTCTCGCCGTTCCAAGCGTTGAGCCCCACCGATGCGCACAACTTGGCCCGCCTGATCAAAATCATAATCCCCTATTTCCTCCAGGGGCAGAATAATATCGCCCTTGGATGCGAATTGACGCCCGCGGTGATCAGTAAACAGCAGGGTAAGTTGTTGGTCGGGCGCTTCAAACAAGACAAAGGGGTGTTTGGCCGCTTCCGGTGCGGCGTACATGCGCTTTTCCAGCTGCTCGATCACTTGGCCCTTGCTCAGGATATTGCCCGTGCCATAGTTGGTAAACGAAATATAAATATTATAAAAAAGAGGGTAGAGGACCATGGCCGCCATAAACACTAAACCCGGCAGTAGATAGCGCAGGGGGTAGGCCCTTTCGGTGAGGGCAACCACATTGATTAAAATCAAGCCCAATGCGGCAGATAACGAAAAGCCAATTTGCCCCTGCAAATAAAGGGAAATGGCAAAGCGCAGCACGAATGCGTCGAACAGCCCTAAAACGAGTATTTTCACGCTAAAAAAACTAAGCCGCGCCCCGGCCCTGGGCCGGCCCTTAGGGGTTGGGCTTGTCATTATCTCCACTCCTTCGGTAGGGCCAAGGGCCGGGATTCTTGGATCCCGGCCCCGCCCCTTTTCAGATTACTTTGCTTCTTTGATCAAAGCTAAGATCTGCTCTACAGCAACATCCAAAGCAGCCTGGGGTTCCATCTCCTGGTTGGCAACCAATTCGATAGCATCCGACCAGGCGGTCCAAACAGAGGCCATCTCGGGAATGGAAGGCATGGGTACGCCCACGGCGCCACTCAGGCCCACGCCCAATACGATTGGGTCATCGCCAACGATCTCCAGCGCCGGTTTATAAGCGGGCGGCCGGGGATCAATGCCGAACATCTCGAGATAAACGTCCGTATCCACTACAAATTCCTGGAGGAACATATCGGCCAAAATTTTGTTCTCACTAAAAGAACTGATCATGAAGCCCTGCACACCCACAAAAGGCTTGGGCTGCCCGCCGTCAATGGTGGGAATGGGCGCGAATCCATAATCTATCCCGGCGCTTTTAGCATCGGCCAATGCCCAAGGGCCGGTGATGATCATGCCCACTTGGCCTGCGTTGAAGAGGCCTGTCACGGTATCATAATCTGTCCCGGCCGGCAGCAAACCATCTTCAATCAAGCGGTCAAACTCGGTCATGCCCCGTACCGAACCTGCGTTGTTTAACCCCACATCAAGCGGATTGAGCGTGCCGTCTTCGTGTTCGCCGAAGACATAGCCGCCTGTGGCGCTGAACAGGGGGAAGGTATGATACGGATCGGGCATCTGCATCAAAAACCCATACCTGCCTTTTTCCCGATCTGTAAGTTTAGTGGCAATAGCGCGCATCTCTTCCCAGGTTTCCGGTGCTTGCGGAACGAGCGCCTTGTTGTAAATGAGGCCGATCGCTTCATAGTTGACAGGCACCCCGTACAGATCCTCACCCCACGTGAAGGCATCCAGCGTGACCTGTTCGAAATCGTCCGCCATGGCCAGATCGATGGGTTCAATCAAGCCGTTCACGATCAGCTCGCCCAGCCAGTCGTGGGCGCCCACAATGATATCGGGCCCTTCGCCGGCGGGGCCGGCCACCGCCAAATTAGAGCGAATATCGCCAAAACCAAGTTCCTGCACTATGACGGGTACCCCATATTCTTCACTGAATTGGGCACCGAGCGTTTCCATCACCGGAATTCGAGTGTCATCTGCCCAAATCAGCAGCTCACCCGGTGTAGATGCCAGGGCAGTAACAGCCGCAAAGGCAACGAGCAATAACGACAAACATAAAGCTGTCCATTTTCTCATTTAGATCCTCCTTTTTAATGTAAAGCATCGTTAGAGATACTGAAACCAGCCTAACCGTCCCCGCCAATACCCCCTTTTTTGCCGTTTTAAAACTGCTTGCCCAAGTTTTTGCCGCAAGATTCCCTAATCACTAATTCTACCGGCAGAAGTACTTTTTCAGGCACAGCATCAGGTTCTGTAAGCAGCCCCAACAACTCCCGTACCGCCCTTCTACCCATTTCGGCACCATCTTGGCGCACAGTGGACAAAAATGGCCGCACAAACGAAGCCGCTTCGATGTCATCGTATCCAACTACAGCAATATCGTGGGGCACCTCTTTGCCGATGGAGCGAATCGCCTCCATCACCCCAATGGCCATCAAATCACTGACCGCAAATACTGCCGTTAAATCGGGGTGCTGCGCGAGAATATCTAACATTGCCCGTTGGGCGCCCTCTTGCGTAAATTCGCCGCCCCCTATTAAAGAAGTATCGAGCGTGAAATTGCGTCCGCGCAGAGCCTCCGCATAACCGCGGAATCTAGATTGGGAAATGTTCCCCCGCCAGCATTCCGCCTCTTTTTCTTCAAAAAGGCCTTCACCTGCTCCTCCTAAAAAGGCTATTTTCTTATGGCCCATATTTAAGAGGTGCTCCACCGCCAGCTTGGCCCCTGTGACGTTATCTGAGGAAACATAAATGCTGTTGGGGCCCTGGTGGGGAATGTCGATAAATACAGCGGGAATTTGAATTGCTTCGATTTTCTCAAACACTTCCGGCGCCGGTAAGGAGCCCATGACGATCAGACCCTCACCCCTTGATTCCACACATCTGCGCAGTGAGTGGCGCCAGCGCGCTTGGCCATCTTCCGCCTGTTGAACACTTAAAACCAGCTCATAATCGGCCCTTTCGGCCTCCTCGGAGATTCCGCAAATCACCTGGTAGAAAAAGGGGTGGTGCAAGCCCTCCCGGGAAAACAAAAGCAGGTGAAACAAATGGCTGCGGTTTCTGGTCAGTCTTCTGGCCGAGGCACTGGGGTAATAATTAAGTTTTTGCATCGTTTTGCGCACCAACAGTTCCGTTTCGGGGCCAATATCGCCGTAATCATTCAAAACATGGGAAACAGTACTTACGGAAACACCGGCCGCTTCAGCCACATCCCGGATAGTCACCCTGCGCTGCTGATTGCCGCCGATGCTGCTTTTTTGTTGGACCATGGGATCACTCCCGCATGATGAAAAGGATAATTTGTTGTTAAGCGGCCTGTGCTATACCGCTATAGTTCTAACAATAGTTTACAATACCCCAATATTATTGTCAAATATATTTCCGCTTGGAAATAATCGGAAATACCTAGTCCAACAAAATACCGGAAATGAAAACCGCCAAAATCAGAGCGGGGGTAATATACCTGATTGTAAACGAAAACAATTTCAGATACCTGCCGGGATTAGCGCGCCCATTGGCTATTTGCCGTTCCACCACCGCCTTGTCCATCTTATGGCCAACGAAGATGCTGGTCAGCAAAGCGGAGATCGTAAGCAGGTAATTGGAGGTTAAATAATCGAGGAAGTCAAAAATAGTCTGTCTAAAAATGGTAACCCCTTGCAGAGGACCCTGCGATAGCGAGGAGATAATACCCAAGGCAGCGGCTAAACTCAGCGCTACAAGTGTGGCCTTTTTCCTCACCCAGCCAAAGGCCTCCATACAGTAAGCAACAACGGCCTCCAAAAGCGAGATAGTGCTCGTTAAAGCGGCAACGGCAACTAAAGCAAAAAAGAAGATTCCGAAAAAGTAACCGCCGGGCATTTCAGGCAGTACATTCGGCAGTGTAACAAAAATTAGCCCGGGCCCGCTATCCGGGGCAATTCCAAAAGCAAAGGCCATGGGGAAAATTGCCGTTCCTGCCAGTAAAGCAATGATAGTATCCGCGGCAACGGTCCTGAAAGAAACGGAGTTTAGATTCTCTTCTTTTCCGATATAAGAACCGTAAGTGATCATTACACCCATGCCCAGACTAAGAGAAAAGAAAGACTGGCCCAGCGCTGCCAAAACGCCCCGACCGGTGAGTTTGGAAAAATCGGGTTTAAACAAGAAAGACAGGCCCGCCCCAGCACCCGGCAGCGAGACTGCCCTTAAATTCAAAAGAATAATCAAGATCACCAAGACGGGTATTAAGGCCTTAGAGACCTTTTCTATTCCCCCTTCTACACCGCTGCGCACAACCAACCCTGTGCCGATCATAAAGATTAGCTGCCAAAAAATGGGACGCAGGGGGTTTGCAATAAATTGGCTGTACATCGCCCCGAGCGCAGCAGTATCTTTACCGGCAAATTGATTGCCTAGGGCAAGCATCAGGTATTTTAAAGTCCATCCTGCAATCACACTATAAAAAGATAAAATCATAAACGAGGCCAAAACACCAAATACACCGGCAATATGCCACCTAGACCCGGGTGCGAGCTGATCGAAGGCCCCGATTGCGTCCTTCTTCGCCTCCCTGCCCAACAAAAATTCTGCAAGCATAACGGGAAAACCGATAAGGGCAGTACTCAACAAATAAACTAATAAAAATGCCGCCCCGCCGTATTCACCCACAATGTAGGGAAAACGCCAAATATTACCCAAACCGACCGCGGAACCAACCGTCGCTGCCACCAGGCCAAAACTTGTTTTGAAAGTTTCCCTTTGGGCCACACCGCCATCTAATCTTTTGACACCCACTTCACATCTCCCCAATCTATTTTAAGTTGGGTTTGCACCCACGCCTCTATTTTAACATATTTTCACCAACTTTGTTATTTATTTCACGTTAAATTAGTCAAAATCAGAAGATAACGCGGCGAAGCCCAGTCCGGATTGTTTGAGGGCAAAAAAGAAGGTCGTTTTTCGTAGTAAAAAGCCGTTTAGAAAATTGGGGCGTAAGGAACATAAAAGAAGGGATTCCGAATAGTGCGCAATCCCCTCGTTAAGATTCTAAATTGTAAACAAAGCGACAGCCTCACTTAAACCGTTCCCGCTTCACGCTCGCGTTTGATGCGCTCGCTGAATTCGCGTGCCACAAGCCATTCCGATTTCTGCAGTTCATCATAGTAGCCATTAAAGCCCGCGACCAGTTCCGGATTGGCATTGCCCACACTCATCTCAAAAACGCACTCCAGCATGCCGGCCAATTGGTCGCAGTCCTTGACCAGGCTCGGTACGCTAAAAGTGATGTTTTTATTGGGCTCCTTCAGTAATGCCTTCGCTTCCATATCCGTTTTGATTTGTTCCGGCAGGCTGCCCAGCATTTTCTCAGTGGCCCGTTTTTCCATTGCGGCCATTAAGCCGGGAGAATGTGCCTCAATCAATTCTTTGACAGGCGAAATAATGTCGCCCGTCAATACTTCGGGTACATCATGAAACAGGGCCAAGAGCATCGCTTCATATTGAAAACGGCCGTTTATTTCACCCGAAGGGGCCATTTGCATCTCACTGAACAAAACGGCCAAGAACGCAACGATAAAGGTGTGAGCTAAAACACTGCTCTCAATAAACCTGTTCAGGCGGTTCCAACGCCGCACGTATTTAAGATTGCGAATCACCGCTAGGTAATGCTCCACGCCCTCCCGCTCCGCCTGCCCCCGCCGCAGTGGGGCCAACGGCCCAGTTGCTAAAACAGCGTCCAATTTAGCCCGTAAGCTATCTACGTGAGGGCGGTAGCTTTTGGGGAACACCTCCGCGTTAATTTCACACTCGCTTAAAGCGACCCGAATCTTGGCGAAGCTGACCAGATCTTCCACAAGTTCCCCCGTATCGCCCAAAACCCCATAATCACCATCCAGGCAAAAATACCCGTACAAACGGGCCGCGGCGGGCTTGGGAAAAAGCCTTTTAATCCGCTGATCCACATCGTCCCGAATTTTTCGCCAGGCCAGGGCATCGTTTTCATCAATAAGTTCTCGCACCGTCACGGAAATATCGGAGAGTATGTATTTGTAATTGGATTTAAACAAAGTACGTTTGATTGCATGGTGCAGCACCTCATCACCCAGCCCAATGCTTTTCCCCGCGGCATAAACCACATGGCAGCACAAGGCCACATTTTCCGCCTCGGTCCAAGTTTCCACTCGGGGATCCACATTCCAGCGGTTTAGGCAGAACAGTGTTTTCAAAATACCGAGCAAAGTTTGGGACATGAAAACCCCTCCTAGTCCTATTTGATTCTTCCGACCCACATCAACTTTCTTTGCTGAAACGTATGTAAACAAGCGGCAGCGGTGAAAATACTCCTCGGGAGGAATGCTAATGTTTACATCCACTGCAGATCTTAAACGGTGGCTGAAAGGCAATAGTGGTCGAGTGCTGGAAATAGAAAAAGAGGAAGACGGCATCTTGGATACTACCGCGCTGCGTTTGAGCGATGTGGTCTTGATTCGCCACCACGATACGGACGATTATCTATCTGATCACGCCCTTTTGCTTAAAGGTGAAGGGGTTGTGGCCGCGGATGCCGGCAGTGAACCGCTGCCCTACGCCTTTTTTGAGATAGCCTTGACCGATCAATGGTCAGCCCGGGCAGAGCCCGGCCGCCTCGCGCTGCAAACGGAACGGGGAAGCTATGTAATTAAGCCTGAAAAGAAAACCTAAGAACGCCCCCGCAGCTCGCGCCGTGACGCTTTAACGGTGCGCAGCACAAGCGCGGCCAAGGCGGCGAGCAGAAGAAAAAGAGCCATTAAATTAAAGCCCGGCACATAGCTTGCCGTTAAATCATGGAAGTAACCAACCAAATAAGGCCCGATTAACACCCCAATATTCAAAAGGGTGGCTAAAATACCGTAACCAAGGCCTAATCTCTCAGGCGGCATAAAATTGGGCAATAGCGAAAACACGGGTGCGGGCACGCACGCCGCGGCAGCGCCAATAAAAATACCCAAATAGAGCGGAGGTAAACCGGTTTTAGGCACCAACCAAAACAGAACAGCCAAAGCCGCGCTTCCCGCCAAGATGAAATATTCTTCGCCGCCAAAGCGGTCCGTAAGGGAACCTACCACCGGGCTTAAAAAGAGTGCACCGATCATGAGCTGGCTGGAAAGAAAACCGGCATAACTCAGCCCGTGCCCCACAGAAACATAGTAATCGCCCACAAAAGAAAGATAGGCGATGGAACCCCCATTTTACAATAACCAAATTATTCCGAGCAACCACACCGAGGATCCGGCCCTGCCCAAGTAGGCAGCGCTCTCACCCATACCGGCCGCGGCTTTTTCTGCCACCTGCCGCGGCGGGTCAGAGTATTTAAAAGAAAAAAGAAACAGCATCAACAGGGTGTAAAATGAAGCAAGCAAAAGGGGAGCCCTCCAACCGGCTCGGTCGGCTAAGCGGCCAAATGTATTTAATGTCAGAATCGTACCCAGCGGCATGACCGCATTGAAAATACCCATGGCCTTCCCCATGTCTTTTTGCTGAAAACTGCGAGATAAAGCCTGGGGCGCGGCAATGGAGATTGTTAAGGCGCCGATTCCGGCAATAATTCGTCCGGTAAGCAGCAGGGAAAAGCTGCCGCCCAGCGCCACCAACAGCGAGCCTACCAGGGTAATGGCCAATGCTGCAACCCCCACCCGCTTAGCACCATGCAGATCAGACAAAATCCCCCCGGGGATCGAAATGAAAATACCCGGTAAGCCAAAAAGGCTCATTAACGCACCGGCCTGGGCATGGGTAATACCTAAATCAGCTACCAAGAACCCAACCAGAGGGGGAATGCTTTGGAAAACCAAGGCAAAGACAAGCATGAACGCAC
>CAZVDE010000033.1:0-17231 GCA_964626065.1 uncultured Clostridiaceae bacterium
GCTGACCAATAATCTTGACATGGCCGGGCCACTAGTGCTAAAATTAAAAGTACTTATGAACATAAACGAAGGCAGTGAAGGATTCAGTAGCGTGCCGCGGGTAGACTAGAGAGCGGGCTGGATGGTGAAAAGCCCGAAGAGCGCGGGATTGCGAATTACACTCCGGAGCCTTGAACAGGCAGCTGTTCCGGTTCCCATCCGTTAGCATGGCAGAAGGCACAATAGTGCGAATTAAGGTGGTACCACGGGTTCTCTCGTCCTTAGCAGCGAGGGAACCTTTATTATATTAGGGGGAATTAATCATGTCCAACGTATTTGATCTTTTGCAGGAGCGGGGCTTTGTCGAACAGAGTACCCATCCTGAAGAGTTGCGGGAGCTTTTGGGCCGGGAGTCCGTCACTTTTTATATCGGGTTTGATGCGACCGCACCCAGTTTGACGCTGGGCCATCTAATCCCGATTTTAAGTATGCTGCACCTGTACCAGGCGGGCCACCGGCCCATATTTCTTCTGGGCGGCGGTACCACCATGATCGGAGATCCATCGGGCAAATCGGAAATGCGCCAGCTGCTGACAGCCGAAACGATTGAGGCTAATGTGACCAGTTTTAAAAGGCAGTTGGGAAAATTCGTTAATTTTGAGGACGGGTCTGCAATTGTGGCCAATAACGCGGATTGGCTTTTGGATCTTAACTTTATGGAATTCATGCGCGATGTGGGCAGGCACTTTTCAGTTAACCGCCTGCTGGGTATGGAGGCTTACCGCTCTCGACTAGAAGCGGGCCTCACCTTCTTAGAATTCAGCTACATCTTGACTCAGTCTTATGATTTTCTGGAGCTCTTTCGCCGTTACAACTGCCGTCTGCAGATGGGTGGCAATGATCAATGGTCCAACATTCTTGGTGGTTATGAACTAGTACGCAGAGTTGAAGGGGAGGCTGTTTATGGCCTGACGCTTACTTTGCTTACTACTAGTACGGGCACGAAAATGGGCAAAACGGAGGCGGGTACGATTTGGCTCGATGCTGAACGCACTTCACCCTATGAATTTTTCCAATACCTGCGTAATATTGACGATGCAGATGTGGGCAATGCGCTGGGGCTTTTAACATTTTTGCCCCTGGCGGAAGTGCGCAGGCTGAGTGCTTTAGAAGGTTCTGCAATAAACGAGGCCAAGGAGATCCTGGCCTTTGAAGTGACAAAATTTGTCCACGGTGAAGAAGAAGCGCAAAAAGCACTGGCTGCGGCCCGCACTCTTTTCGGCGGCGGCGGCAGCGATGAAAACATGCCTTCCACCGTTATCGACGCCGAGGTGTTGGCCGCGGGAATTGATATTTTGACCCTTTTAACCCTGACTGAACTTGTGAGCAGCCGCAGCGAAGGACGGCGTTTGATCGAACAAGGCGGATTGACCTGCGGGGAAGAACGGGTGGATGAATTCGAACGGATTATTACCGCCGATGATTTCAACCGAGGCGAACTTGTTCTGCGCCGAGGTAAGAAGGTCTACCATCGTGTGGTTGTTGAATAAGCCACTTCACTGCAAAAAGCTAGGTGAAATCCTAGCTTTTTTGTTGACTAATAAATAGTTTTGCAGTAGAATAGTTTGCAGTCCTAATTATTTTGTGTACTAACAGTAGAGGATGATCGGCTATGGACGAAAAGGACCTGGTGATGCAGTTTATTGAAACGCTGGAAGGATTGCGCAGGTACCGGCGCTGGTACCGTGATCATTCCATTCCTATCCGCAAGAATGAAATGATGCTGCTTATGTTTCTGGTTTACCACTTACCGGACGATGCATTGGGGCTGCAACCTTCTGAATTAGGGAAAATGCTGCGGCTGACTCGGCCCACCATAACCGCGCTGGTCAACTCCCTGGAGGAGCAGCGTTATGTTGTGCGCATCAACGATGAAGAGGACCGCCGCGTTGTTTTTGTCAGGCCCACTGAGCAGGGGGCACAGTTGGTGAACCGGGCCCAGGAAAGTTTTGCCACGAACATAGCTGAGTTGGTTCAATTTTTGGGGGAAAAAGATGCTCAAGAGCTGCTCCGCATTATGGGTAAAGTTAGGCAGTTCATGGATCATCGCAAAGCTAATCAAGATAGGGGTACGAAAGAATGTGGAGACTGAGAAAGCATGTGAAACCGTATTTACCATCCGCGTTGGTAGTTATGCTATTGGTATTTCTAGAAGTGATGACAACTTTAAAACTGCCCGATCTAATGAGCGAAATCGTTGACGCGGGGATTGCCAGGGGCAACATCCCCCTAATTTGGCGAACGGGCGGTACGATGCTGTTGGTGGCATTGGCCGGCATTGCCTGTTCAATCGGGGGCAGTTTTCTTGCCTCCCGAGCTTCGACCGCCTTCGGGCGTGATCTGCGCCGAGCTGTTTTTTCTCATGTAGAAGAATTCGCCCCCCAAGAATTTAATAATTTCGGCACAGCGTCACTCATTACCCGCACTACAAATGATGTACAGCAAATGCAAATGATGTTTTTAATGAGTATGCGTATGGCCCTGCGCGCACCATTGATGGCCTTGGGCGGCGTGTTAATGGTGATCAAAAAAGACAGCGGGCTGGCCTTGATTCTACTGGCTTTGATTCCCGTCATATTTTTGATTGTGGGCTTGGTCATGGTCAAAGGCACCCCGTTATTTAGGAGCCTGCAGAAAAAACTGGACCGGCTCAATCAGGTCTTGCGGGAGCAGTTGATGGGTGTGCGGGTTATTAGGGCCTTCGACAGAGGATCCTACGAGCAGGAGCGTTTTAATGAAGCCAACCTTGACTTAACGACCACCGCCTTAAGGGTGAATCGAATGATGGTTACTTTGGCCCCCTTAAATGGCTTGCTGATCAATTTTACCACAATTGCCATCATCTGGTTTGGTGCTAAGCGTATTGATTTAGGTGTAATGCAAGTGGGGGATATGATGGCTTTCTTGCAGTATGCTATGCAGATTCTGTGGGCAATCATGATGCTTTCCATTCTTTTTGTCATGCTGCCGCGGGCTTCCGCTTCCGCGGAACGGTTGGTAGAGGTGTTTGAGACAAAGCCTACTATTCAAGATCCCGATGAGCCCCGGACAGTCGAATCCTTCACGGGTGTGGTAGAATTTGACAACGTAACGTTTTCGTACCCCGGTGCGGAGGCGCCGGTGCTAAGCGGGATTACCTTCCGGGCGGAGCCGGGCAAGACCACCGCCATCATTGGAGGCACAGGTTCGGGTAAATCCACCATTTTGGATTTGGTTCCTCGCTTTTACGATCCACAGCAGGGGAAAATTACGTTGGACGGCATTGATCTACGCGATTTACCACAGCGCGAACTGCGGCAGGTGTTAGGCTATGTCCCGCAGCAAGCGGTGTTGTTTTCGGGCACGGTGGCGGAGAACATCCGCGGGGGTAAGCAGGATGCCACCGCTGGCGAAGTGACAGAAGCGGCTCGGATCGCTCAGGCGGAGCGATTCGTGCTGGACAGAGATGGGGGCTTCCACAGTTATATTGCGCAGGGGGGTACAAATGTCTCGGGCGGCCAGAAACAGAGACTGTCCATAGCCAGGGCCATAGTGCGCAGGCCCCGTGTCTATTTACTGGATGATACATTTTCTGCTTTGGATTATAAAACGGATGCGCGTCTAAGAACGGAATTAGCGCAGCATGCCGCGGATGCCGCCGTAATCGTAGTGGCCCAAAGGGTAAGCACCATTTTGCATGCGGATCAAATTATTGTGTTGGAAAACGGTGAGATTGTGGGCCGTGGGACCCACCAGGAACTATTGACTCAGTGCCGGGTCTATCAAGAAATTGTAGCGTCGCAACTGGGTGAGGAGGCGGTATCGTGAGCAGAGAAAGACAAAATCAAACACAGCAGACGACGCAAGCGCCGAGAAGGCCCGGGGGAAGGGGCGGAGGTTTTGGCCCCAGGGGGATTGGCAGGCCGGTCGAGAAAGCTAAAGACTTTAAGGGAACCCTGCGCAGGCTGCTGCGCTATATGCGGCCTCACGCATTCAGCCTTATAGCGGTTTTTGTGTTCACTGTCTTGGCTACTCTATTTAGTATCCTAAGCCCGAAAATCATGGGCCAGGCTACTACGATTTTATTTGAAGGCATGCTCGGCCGTATGCGGGGTATTGCCGATGCGGGCATTGATTATGCAGCTATTGGGCGGATTTTGATCGTTTTAAGCGGCGTTTATGTGCTGAGCACAATCTTTAGCTATCTGCAGCAGATAGTGATGGTCAATGTTTCACAAAAAACGGTATATAAGATGAGGGAGGACATCAGCCAAAAAATGGCGCGCCTGCCCTTGAAATACTATGACGCAACTGCCCACGGGGATGTTCTCAGCCGGGTCACTAATGACGTAGATACGGTGAGCCAGAGTCTGCAGCAGAGTGTGACCCAGATGATCAGTTCTATCATCAGCATTACCGGTGCGATCGTGATCATGCTCACGATCAGCCCGCTGCTGACCCTGATTTCCCTGGGGATGCTTCCTATCAGTGTGGCCATCAGCGTTTTCATCGCTTCGCGGTCTCAGAAATTTTTCAAAAAGCAGCAGGAAATTCTTGGTGACTTAAATGGGCATGTGGAAGAAATCTATACCGGTCACACAATTGTGAAAGCATACGGTTTGGAGCGGAATGCCATTGCTGAATTCGCTCTTGTGAACGAGGATCTTTATGATAATAGCTGGAAGGCCCAGTTTATCTCAGGCACGATCATGCCCTTGATTCGTTTTGTCGGTAACATTGGTTATGTGGCTATCGCGGT
Organism: uncultured Clostridiaceae bacterium; assembly: GCA_964626065.1. Classification (GTDB taxonomy): domain Bacteria; phylum Bacillota; class Limnochordia; order Darwinibacteriales; family Darwinibacteriaceae; genus UBA3910. The sequence goes on from CAZVDE010000033.1 coordinate 4,778, forward strand.
CATAGGCGGAGTTTTTGCCTCGCAGGGCACCATCACAATCGGTGACATTCAAGCTTTCATTCAGTACAGCCGGCAGTTCACCATGCCCATTACGCAAATGGCAAGTATCGTCAATGTCATGCAGTCCACCATTGCCGCGGCTGAACGGGTGTTTGAGCTTTTGGATGAAGAGGAAGAGGCTGCGGATCGCCCCGATGCTCTCGTGTTAAGTGAACCGCGGGGGGCAATTAGCCTTCAAAACGTGAGTTTTGGCTATCGTTCCGGCCAAACGGTTATTAAGGACCTCAACCTTGATGTGCAGCCGGGGCAGCTAGTGGCCATAGTGGGCCCCACCGGGGCCGGTAAGACCACCTTGGTCAACCTCTTGATGCGGTTTTATGATCTTAACGGGGGCAGTATTACTTTTGACGGTGAAAATATAGTCAATTACAAGCGGGGCTCCTTGCGCACGGCGTTTGGTATGGTGCTACAGGACACTTGGCTTTTTGAGGGCACGATTAAAGAAAACGTTGCTTATGGCCGTTTGGGCGTTAGTGACCGCGAAATAGAAAAAGCGGCACAGGCCGCTTGCGTCGATCATTTTATTCGCACTCTACCCAACGGGTATGATACAATCTTAGCGGAAGATGCCGCGGGTATCTCCCAGGGGCAAAAACAATTGCTTACCATAGCTAGGGCTATTTTAGCAGATCCGGCCGTTCTTATCTTGGATGAGGCGACCAGTTCGGTAGACACTCGCACCGAAAGATTGATTCAAGAGGCAATGTCTAAGTTGATGGAAGGGCGCACGAGCTTTGTAATTGCGCATCGGCTATCTACAATTCTTGACGCCGATCGAATTTTGGTCATCAACGAAGGAGAAATCGTAGAACAGGGAACACACAAGGAGCTGTTGGCCCAAGAAGGCTTTTACGCCGAGCTTTATAACAGTCAATTCGCGGCGGAATTAGCTGAACACGTCAGTTAGCCTGGGAATGCTCAATAAATTCAATGATCCTGTCGATGATCCGTTCGTTATATGGGGCGACGACCGGTACGTTATGGGTACCCTTTTCCAGCCAAAAGCATTCCTTATTCAGGGATGAAAGGCGCTGATGGATGATCTTTGCACTCGCGGGGCGCACCGTTTGATCGTCTTTGGTTTGAATAATTAGGGCTGGCGCTGTGACCTGGCCCAGGATAGCTTTGGTGTTGGCCGCCAAACGCTGGAGTTCGGCCACGGCCGCAACCGGAAAATAGGGGTAATGGAGCAAATACTGTTGTTGCTCCGGGGGCCGTTCCCTAGGCGAGCCCGAAACATAGGTCTTAAAGTGTTTCAGCAGCCAGGCCAGGTGGGTTTTGCGGTTGGAGGGCTTAAGCGCGGCCGCAATAGTGACCACGCCTTCCACCTTGTTGCGGGCCGCCATTTGCAGCGCTAGTAGGCCGCCCATGGAATGGCCGATCACTATAATCTTTTTACATGTCTTTTTGAGTTCATTAATGCCCTGTTGGGCCGAATCAATCCAGTCCCGGTGGGTGATGGGCAGCAAATCCTCCGGCTGCGTGCCGTGGCCGGCCAGGAGGATACCCAAGGTGGTATAATTGTTTGCTGCGAGCGCTTCGCCGATGACGCGCAATTCCGCGGGTGTGCTGGTGAAGCCGTGGATTAGTAAACAGCCCACCGAAGTGCCGGGATAATAGTAGGGAAGTTTGAGTGCTGTCATCCTTTTCTCCTTCTGTTTGTTGATTATAACACAAGTTTAACACGCCTAATATTGAAAGGCAAATAGATAATATGTTTTTACAACCGAGAGGTGGGTTTGGTGTCACGTGTAGTGGTAGGTATGTCAGGGGGCGTTGATTCTTCGGTTGCCGCCTTGGTGCTTAAGGAAGCCGGTTACGAGGTAATCGGGATATTCATGAAAAACTGGGATGAAGTGGACGAGAGGGGGATTTGCACCGCGGATGTCGATTACGACGATGTCCGACGGGTTTGCGAGCAGATCGGCATCCCCTATTATTCTGTAAATTTTGAGCGTGAATACTGGGACCGGGTTTTTGTCTATTTCCTCAACGAATATAAGAAAGGGCGCACGCCCAATCCGGATGTGATGTGCAATAAAGAAATCAAGTTTAAGGCCTTTCTGGACAAGGCGCTGCACCTTGATGCGGATTATTTGGCAACGGGCCATTATGCCCGAATTGGGCCGGCAAACGGCCTTTTTCAGCTGCTGCGGGGCGTCGATGAAAATAAGGATCAATCCTATTTTCTTTACGTCCTGGGCCAAGAGCAGCTGGCCAAGGCCTTATTTCCGGTTGGGCATCTTACTAAGAACGGAGTGCGGCAGATTGCGGCTCGAGCTGGATTAGCCACCGCGGAAAAAAAGGACAGCACAGGCATTTGTTTTATCGGCGAAAAAGATTTTAAAGAGTTCCTTTCCCAATATCTGCCTGCTCAGCCCGGCGAAATGAGGACCCCGGACGGTGTGCTTAAGGGGCGTCATGATGGGTTGATGTATTACACTCTTGGCCAGCGTAAAGGGCTGGGTATTGGGGGTGCAGGTGAACCGTGGTTCGTGGCGGGTAAGGATCTTGCGGCCAACACACTGCTGGTGGTGCAGGGGCATGATCACCCCGCTTTGTTCAGCAGCGGCCTTAGCGCATTAGATCTACATTGGATCAGCGGGCGGGCACCTGCGCAGCGTTTTGACTGCACCGCTAAATTCCGCTATAGGCAGCCGGATCAGCCGGTTACGGTGCAACTGACAAAAGACGGGGCAGAAGTTGAATTTTGGACGAAACAGCGGGCCATCACCCCCGGGCAGGCCGTTGTGTTTTATCAAGGCCCGGTCTGTCTGGGTGGGGGGACAATTGAGAATGCTTGGTAGTGGGGGCTTAAAGATGCTGGTGGGCACGCTATTTATTGAAGTTCATATTCCGGGGGCCTGCTCGTTGAAGGATAAACGGCGGGTTGTCCAAAGTATGGTGCGCCGGGTGCAGCATCGCTTTAATGTTTCCATCGCGGAGATCAATAATGTGAACAAATGGCAGCGAGCGAACATTGGCGTCAGCATGGTGGGTGATGACTGGGATTATATTCAGAGACAGTTACAATTGTTAATCAATTATTTAGACGCGGAGCCGCGCTGGGATATTGTTCGGATTGAAACGGATCGCCGCTGAAAGGATATTTAGAGGCGGTGGTGAATGATAAATCGAGGACACCACGTAAGCGGGAGGGATTTTATTGCAGGAAAAGATTGCGATTATGACGGACAGTACAAGTGACATTCCACAGCATATTGTCGAACAATATAACATCCAGATAGTACCCCTGAGAATACTGTTTGGTGATCAAGAATATAAAGATCGTCTTGAAATTTCGGCGGACGAAGTTTACGCTAGGCTGTCCACCGAGGTGCCCACGACATCGCTTCCCGCGCCAGGGGATGTGCTGGCCATTTTCGAGCGGCTGAAGGAGGAAGGCTTTACCCATGTAGTGGCTATTCATATTTCCTCCGGGCTGAGCGGCACCGCACAAATGATTGAAAATTTAGCCCGCGGCGTGCAGGGCTTAATCATTCGCGTCATTGATTCGAAAAACATCTCCATGGGACTTGGTTATACTGTGATTGAGGCGGCGCGTAAATTAGCGAAGGATGCAGACTTTGAAGCGGTCTGCGATCACGTGCAGACAATGCTGAAGAAAATGAAAGTGTTTTTTGTCCTGGAGACGTTGGAATATTTACAGAGGGGGGGTAGAATCGGAAGAGTCGCGGGTACGCTCGGGCAAATCTTGCGGATCAAGCCTATTATCACAGTCAATGCAGAGGGTGTTTATGAGACCTATGCTAGGGTTAGGGGGCGCGGGCAGTCACTGGACAGGCTATTTGCAACCGTCAAACAATACCTGGCAGGGCCCATGCATAATTTGGCTGTTTGTCATGGCGCCGCGAAAGAAGAAGCGCAGGACTTAATCAAGCGGATTAAGGAATTGGGCAACCTGGGTGAACTGCTTACATCGCATGTCAGCCCGGTTATTGGCGTTCATACCGGGCCCGGTACGCTTGGATTGGTTCTTTATGAAACGGAATGATACAATTTCAATAGGAGGTTGGTATGCAGATGGCTGATCACAATTTACTTACCAGACTAGATAACATTTTGCAGCGTCCTACAACGCATCACAATCTATCCGCAGCCCGTCTGGCTGAAGTGGCGGTCTGCCGGGGTGAGGGCAAACTCTCTTCCGCGGGGGCGCTATCCACATCAACGGGAAAATACAGCGGTCGGTCACCGAATGACAAGTTTATTGTATTAGATGATCTAACAAGAGACACTGTTGCTTGGGGGCCTGTCAACGTTCCGATTTCGGAAGAAAAATTTTGGCGGCTCTACCGCCTTGCGGTGGACTATTTGGAAGATCAAAAGGAACTATTTGTGTTCGATGGTTACGTTGGTGCCGAACCGGAGCACCAAATGGCCTTACGGGTGATCAACGAGCTCGCTTGGCAGAATTTATTCTCGAGGCAATTATTTATTCGTCCTAAACGGGCCGAACTTGATGCACACGAACCGCAATTTACAGTGATTGCGGCGCCCGGGCTTACAGTTGATGCTGAGGAGTATGGGACCAATTCTGAGGCGTTTGTGGTCGTATCGTTTACCGAGCGGATAGTTTTAATCGGCGGTTCGGGCTACGCGGGCGAAATCAAAAAATCAATTTTTTCTGTAATGAATTACCTGCTGCCCCAACAAGGTGTGCTGCCCATGCACTGTTCGGCCAACGTGGGCGAAGACGGCAAGAGTGCTCTGTTTTTTGGCCTCTCCGGTACAGGCAAAACAACCCTATCCGCCGATCCGAAACGCAGTTTAGTAGGCGATGATGAACATGGCTGGTTCGAACGGGGAATCTTCAATTTGGAAGGCGGCTGTTACGCAAAATGCATCAACTTGTCCAGAAAACATGAGCCTCAGATATGGGATGCCCTGCGGTTTGGCGCTGTTTTAGAAAATGTCGTTTTAGATCCTATTGAGCATGTGCCCGACTTCGACGATGGCTCGCTAACTGAAAATACGCGCGGGGCGTATCCTTTGGAGTATATTCCCGGCCGTATTGATCCCAGTGTAGCGGATCATCCCGGCGCGGTGGTTTTCTTGACCGCCGACGCCTTCGGTGTGCTGCCCCCCATCAGTATTCTCGAGGACGAACAGATCATGTATCATTTCATCTCCGGTTATACCAGTAAGCTGGCAGGTACCGAGCGGGGCATTGACGAACCTGAAGCGACTTTTTCCGCTTGCTTCGGCGAACCGTTTTTGCCGCTCAGCCCCTTGAAATATGCGGAAATGCTGAAGGACAAGGTCAATAAGCATGGCGCAAAGGTCTATCTAATTAACACAGGTTGGTCCGGCGGCCCTTACGGAGTTGGCGAGCGCATTGCGCTTAAACACACCAGACAGATGGTAACGGTTGCTTTATCGGGCCGGTTAGCCGGCGTTGAAACCCGCGTTGATCCGATCTTTGGTTTCAAAGTACCCCTGAGCTGCCCGGGTGTTCCTGCGGAGATTTTGGATCCGAAGCAAACCTGGAGTGACCCTATCGCCTACGATGTTAAAGCGCGGGAGTTGGCACAAGCGTTTCAGAAAAACTTCACAAAGAAATATGCCGACTTGGCACCCGAAGTTCGCCGGGCCGGACCTACTCTAACCGAGGATTAATCATAATGGTGCAGAACGCCCCGGGGTGTTCTGCGCCTTTCTTCAATTTGGGGTGAAAGACTTGCTGACTGTAATTGTGGATGCGGATGCCTGTCCTAGGGCGTGCCTTGCCATACTGCGCCGCACTAAAAAACTGTGGGGCTTTAGGCTGCTGACAGTGGCCTCTGTCGATCATCACATTGATCATGCCGATCATATTACGGTTGGCAAGGGTGCCGACGCAGCCGATCTTGCTGTGGTCAATAATACGCACCGGGGCGATATCGTCATTACCCAAGATTGGGGCTTAGCCGCTCTTGTTTTGGCGAAAGGTGCCGCGGCCCTTTCTCCTTCCGGGCAGATCTTTACTGAGCAGAATATAGACTTTCTCCTGGAAGAACGCTTTTTGAAGGCCCGCTATCGCAGGGCAGGGGGGCGCACTAAGGGCCCCGCCGCCCGCACGGGTGAGCTGGATAGGAGATTTGAGCGTAATCTTCTCAAGCTTCTGCGCCAAGCCGGTTTAGCACAGAAAACAGAATAATAATTTAATTGGAGGGGAGGGATAACATGGCAGAACATCGTTTTGCAGTTTTAGTGGACGGGGAAAATGTTTCACCCCGGTTTTTAGGTGCCATTTTAGCGGAAATAAACCGCACGGGCGAGATCATCCTAACTAGGATTTACGGCGATTGGACCGAACCCCACATGGGGGGATGGAAAGAGCTTTTAAGAAGCTATCCGGTGCGGCCCATTCAGCAATTTCGCTATGGTCAAAATGCTACCGATGGGGCGTTGATTATGGATGCGATAGAAATAGTCTCAACTAACCGCAACCCGGTGAACGCCTTTTGCATCGTTTCCAGCGATAGCGATTATTATAGTTTGGCGCTGCGTTTGCGAGAACACGGCATGTATGTGGCCGGCATCGGCCGCCAGGGGACAAAAAATATCTTAGTTCGTTCCTGCAATCGCTTTATCTACTTGGAAAACTTGGTCGTATCGGGCGGTTCCAAGCGGTTGGACGAGTCTTCGCCGGGAGGAGTACCGGTGGAGAACATCGTTCTCAGTGCCTATCAGGCCTGCGATGAGGATAATGATGGCTGGCTGCTGTTGGCCCACTTAGGCCAGGCCATCCGCAGGGAATACCCGGATTTTGATCCCAGAAGTTACAATTATACGAATCTCTTGGACATTGTCCGATCTTACCCGGATCTTTTTGAAGTCAGGAGCAACGAGAAGACTCCGCCTGTGTATTGGATGAGGCCCATCCACAAAGCGGAGGAAACTAACAAAAAGACCGGGGTTATTAAGCGGTTTATGACTAACTACGGCTTCATTCGGGCGGATAACGGTGATTACTTTTTTACAAAAGCCAATTTGCCCGCGGAACAGCGTGATTCTCAACTAAAACCGGGAACTGCTGTGCAGTTTTTGGAGATAAAGGCACCCGATCCCAACGGGGAAACTTCCGCCGAAAAAAACGGAAGAGCCCGCAATGTAACGATCTTGGTGGGATAGGCCGAGACTGGGCGGTGGCTGAGTGTGTTTTTTTCTATCAAAAAAACAGGATATGGGGACGCGTTACAAATTGTGTCCTGGGAGTACTCCGCCCCCTATGAAATTTACAATTTGCGCAACTCCCCTTTAGTGGTCGTAAGACTGGTGGATGGCAGGTATTACAGTGTTTTTACCGAGCTTGGGCTCACAGGATTTTTCTGCTATGGCCCCGCCGGCCGGCTGAGGATGAAACACGCCGCCGCCTTATATCAAAATGCAAAATACCTTGACGTCGGTTTGGGTATGCATCCTAAGTTTTGTGGTCGCGGTTTGGGCACTTATTTTGTGCGGGCGGGTTTGGTTTATGCCTACAGGGCCTTTGGCACCAATCATTTTCGCCTTACCGCCGCGACGGGCAATATACGGGCGATCAAGGTTTATGCCAAACTCGGGTTTATTGAGTCGGGAATAATTAAGGGCTGTGTCGGCCCCGTTTCCGAGTTTACGGTAATGACTTTAGATGATTTCGTGCCGCCTTCAGCAGCTGAACAGGCTCGTTTAAACCGGGATCTGCCCAGACTTTTTCAAGTAAATGATTGAGGATTAGGCCCACTTTCGGCCCGGCCTCAAGTTCTAGTTCCTCCATGATGATGTGCCCGTCAATAGCGAGATCCGCAAGCGTGAGGGCGTTTTTGTGCGCTATAATTTCGTTTAGGCGGGCGTTCATTGCGTCCCCGTAGGCCAAAATCAGGCGGGGATCTTTGTTTAAACCGGCTAGATCCGCCTGGCGCAGCTTGACCAAATCAAAAACGATTGGTGTACCTACCTTCGCCATAAATCGGCGAATCGCGGCGGCGGAGGAGTGGGGGTGGATTTCGAACATATGCTCAGCGATGAGAATCTTGACGCGGTTGATCAATTCATTGCTCGCTCGCAGCCGTTTGAGGATTGCCGCCGCGGTTTCCGCGCCAATCAATGCGTGTTCTCGCTTGAGTGTTGTTTTTTTCCCCAGGTCATGGAGCAATGCTGCCCACCTCAGCGCTAAATCGGGGGCGGCGAAACTGGCGGCCATGAGCGAATGACCCAATAGATCAAAGGGGTGGTTTTCCCCCGCCGAAAAATCGGCCGTTTCCGCTAATTCCGGCAGGATCTCCTCCATCAAGCCCGTCCGGTGGAAAAACTCCAAAGCCTGGCTCAGCCAACGGCCCAGCAGCATTTTATTCAATTCAGCCAGAACGCGTTCAGGGCTAATCTTAGTGATTAACCGGGCTTTTAGAGCAAGCTCGGTTTTTCGTTCACTTTTAAAACCTAATACCGATTGGAAGCGAACCAGACGCAGCATGCGCAGGGGATCTTCCGCAAACCGCCGCTGTGGTGAGCCGACCGTTTTGAGCCGCCTTCTTTTTAAATCTCGCCTGCCTCCGTAAGGATCAATGAAACGTCGTTCAAGCGGATGCAGGGCGATGGCATTGATTGTAAAATCGCGGCGGCCTAAATCAAGTTTCAGCTGGTTGGTGTATTGCACTCGATCGGGATGGCGGCCATCGCTATAAGGGCCATCGCAGCGCATAGTTGTAACCTCCACAGAACGCTTCTCCAGAACTATCGTAACTGTTCCGAACTGTCTGCCTGTGGGAATCGTTTTTGGGAAAAGGCGTTCCACATCTTCGGGCAGGGCATCGGTGGCTATGTCCCAGTCATCCGGTTGTAAGCCGAGCAGGCTGTCCCGAACGGCGCCGCCAACCAAGTAAGCCTGAAAGCCGGCGTTGATTAGGTTTTCACAAGCCCTTTCCACATCATTGGGTACAATAATGGGCATTTTCGTCCCCCCCTGTCTCCACAGCTATCTATTATTTCGCCTTTCGGGGGTGTTTTCCCTATCAGTCAAAGGAATGTGGGCGTTTGTAGGGAATTGAAGATTAAAGATTCTTTTCCGGGAGGTGGATGCCGTAGGTGGATAAGAGCGTGTATTTGGAATTTGGGCCCTTACAGGCCGCCGTCTTTGTAGAGCGGCCCAATCGGTTTGTAGTCCGCTGTTATCTGGAAAAAAGCAAACAGCTGGTGGAGGCCCATCTAGCTGATCCGGGGCGCCTTAAGGAACTGCTGCTGCCCGGCGCCGGGCTGTATCTGCGGCCGGCGGACAAGCCCGAGCGGAAAACTAGATGGTCCGTGATCTTAGTTGTGGCGCAGGATGGGAATACGTTAGTATCTGTACAATCAACGCTTGTTAACCGTTTGGCCCACTTGGCGCTGCAGCACAAATCCCTGCCCGGACTGGAAAAATGGGATGTAAAACGGGCAGAATATCCCTTGGATGGTTCTCGCTGGGACTTTTTGCTGCACAACGAGTCCGGCCGGCAGTTTCTGCTAGAAGTGAAAAGCTGCACCTTGGTTGAGGGGCATACCGCCATGTTTCCCGATGCGGTGACGGCCCGGGGCAAGCGCCATCTAGAGGAGCTGATACGCCTGAAACGGGAGCATTCGCTGCCGGGGGCGGTGCTATTTGTAATACAGCGCGGCGATGCTTGTCGTTTCCGGCCGGCGGATCATATTGATCCCGCTTTTGGCACGACGCTCAGAGACGCTCAACAACAGGGGATTGAAATTCTCGCCCACCGCTGTGCCGTGGAATTGGCCGGTATTCGCTGGGATCGGGCCATCCCGGTTGATCTTTCCTAGGAGGGATTTTATGGCTTCTGAGATCCATCTGCAAACAAACATTGCCATCATTTGGGACTTTGATAAAACACTTATTCCCGGATATATGCAGGAGCCTTTATTTAGGCACTATAATGTGGATGGGCGCACGTTTTGGCGTGAAGTCAACGCACTTGATGCGCACCTGCGCCGAGAGGGCAATGAGCTGGTTGCTAGGGACAGTCTTTATTTGAACCATATTTTAGCCCATGTCAGGGAGGGCATTTTCCCCGGTTTAAACAACCGGCTTTTACGAGAGCTCGGCGCTGAACTGGAATTCTACCCGGGACTGCCTGAATTCTTTCGCGAAATAAAGGACCACGTCGCCTGCAAACCTCATTTTAGGAAATATGACATCAAAGTGGAACACTATATTGTCAGCACGGGCCTGCGGCAGATGATTATGGGCAGTAAAATAGCCCCCTACGTTGATGGGATCTGGGGGTGCGAATTCGTGGAGCTGCAGTTGCCTCCGGGTTATTTACAGAAAAAACCGGCTGCTGCTGCGGAGGAAGATGTTACTATAAAGGATATTGGATATGTTATTGATAATACCACTAAAACAAGGGCTATCTTTGAAATCAACAAGGGAGTTAACAAAAACCCCGATATTGACGTGAATGCCCATATGCCCAGAGAAGATCGCCGCATTCCCTTTCAAAACATGATTTATATTGCCGATGGCCCCAGCGATGTTCCCGTTTTTTCTTTGATCAACCAAAACGGGGGGCGGTGTTTTGGAGTTTACGCCAAAGGTGCCAGGGAGGAATTTGCCCAAATCAACGAACTGCAGAAACAGGGCCGCATTCATTCGTTCGGTGAGGCAAACTATAAACAGGATACACAAAGCTATCTTTGGATTATGAACGCTGTAGATGAAATCGCCGATTCTATTGCTAAAAATAGGGACTGGGTGCTAACGCATCGTCTGGGGCGGCCCCCCAAGCACCTGGACGAAACGGAGGAATAAAGGTGAAACAGCTGTTAAAACAGTGGGGTTCAGAATTCGAACAGGCGCAGATAGCCCCTTTACGGGGGGGGATCTGGCATGTGTCCCTAGCCGGTAGGGAGTATGTTCTTAAACACAGAACAAACCGCACTAGGGTTTGGGAAGAATACGATTTGATGAAATGGCTGGCGGTACACGACCAACCCATTTCCCAACTGATGTATACGGCGGAGGGGGCCCCCTGGGCAGAACACGATGGGTCAGTCTACGTCTTATACCCTTATTTGGTGGGTGCGGGAGGAGATGAACTCCAGCTGTTGGAAGAAGGCTACGCCGTTAAGATCGGCGCTGCCTTAGCCCGGCTGCACCTGGATTTGGCGGGGTATCCCGCGGTGGAGAACTTTCCCGGCTTTGATGTTTTCCAAGAAGTTTCTTCGTTCGCCTGGCCCGCCATCCGCGGCTATATGGGGGCCCGCTTTCGCCATACGCTGCAGGACATGGAGGAAGGCATCGGCCGCCATCTGGTCAACCCCTACCAAACACTGCCCCGACAGCTGATTCACAGGGATTTCCATCCGGGGAATCTTATTTTTCAAGGGGGGGAACTGGTGGGCATTCTAGACTTTGACCGGGTCCGGGTAGGAATTAGGCTGTTTGATTTATGCTATATGTCCACCGCGGTGCTTGCGGGCTGCTTTGAAAATGTGCAGCGGCGGGAAAGGTGGTTTGGTTTTGTCCAGTCTTTAATCCAAGGCTATCAAAGTGTGCTGCCCCTGGATCAGACAGAGGCTTTTTCATTTTTATATGTAATTTATTTGATTCAATCTTTATTTATCGGTTACCATTTAGATACGGGTAGTACCGACCTTGCCGACTTTAACATTGCCATGCTGCTGTGGTTTGAGGAACAGCATGACTTTCTGGAACCATTGATTGAAAAGAGCATTGCCGGTTAGGATGTGATTGTTAATGCCAGAATTGGAACAGTTAAAAAACGTGATCGGTGAAGCGGCCCAGGCGGGGGAGCTGATCGCTGGTTCCTTAAGCAAAGTGCGTAATAAAGAGACAATTCCTTTTCAAAAAGTCTCGGTTCGCCCGCTGCTTTTGCAGGGCGAACTCCGTTACCAATTTACCTATCACTACCCACAAAAAGTGCTGCATGAGAATTTACAACCCCAACAGGCATACGAAATGATCTTTTCTTTATTGGGCTCCACCTTCCGCCAGGGGATACTGTTTACCGCTTCTGCCGATTGGCAGATGCTCGTTAGCAAAAAAGGGGCGGTGAAGATATTAAAGCATTCTCCGAGCAGGCAGATGCCTGAACTGACCCATGATCGGCGCAAAAATTATATCTTGCGGGAAGGGACCTCGTATCCTTTTTTGGTCAAACTGGGTGTAATGAATAAAGAGGGAACAGTGCTGGCGCGACATTATAATAAGTTCAGGCAGCTCAACAAGTATTTGGAAATAGTGGCGGACTGTCTGCCGCTGCTGGAAGAACCTGCGGGCGGGGGTCCGTTGAACATAATTGACTTCGGCAGCGGCAAAGCATATCTTACTTTTGCCTTGTACCATTACTTAGCCCATGTCTTAGAACGGGATATAAAGATAATCGGCCTGGATTTAAAG